>JALYIG010000403.1 GCA_030775885.1 Acidobacteriota bacterium
GTATACATCCCACCCTTCGCGATAGGACCGCGAAGGATGGGGCACCCTAGATGAAGTGGCTGGTTGGGAATGGTGGTGCGAGCGGTATACATCCCACCCTTCGCGATAGGACCGCGAAGGGTGGGGCACCCGAGATGGAGTGGCTAGTCGGGAATGGCGGTGCGGGCGGTAAACATCCCACCCTTCGCGATAGGACTGCGAAGGATGGGGCACCCCGAAATAGAGTGGCTGGTCGGAATGGCGGTGCGAGCGGTATACATCCCACCCTTCGCGATAGGACTGCGAGGGATGGGCACCTGAGATTATTCGCGGTCCCACTCATCGCGTTGAAGCTGCGATGAATGGGGCACAAGAGCTTGGTAGGGATGTTTACATGATGCGGAAGCGTTCGAGCATGAGGCGCTGGAAGCGGGGGCGCCAGATGATGTCGTAGGCGAGTTCTTTGCCGGGAAACATGGCGAGGGCGGCTTTGCGCGAGTCTGCGATCATCTGCGAGGCTTCGTCGATAGTGAGTGAGCGGTCCTGGGCGATGGTCTGCATGACCAGGTTCATCATCATCTGCAGGCGGCGGATGAGTTTTTGCTCCTCGGCGATTTCGGCGGGAGACATTGTGCTGGCTGGGTCTGCGTTGGTGGGGACTGCTTCCATTGACACCTCCGTGGGGGTGAAGCCGCATTGGGTTGAGCGATTATTGCATGGGTTAAGGTGGGGCCTGAAGCAAAATAATTGCCCGGGACTGAAGCGGCTTCACTCTCTGCCAGCTGGTCCCCGCGGGCTGAAGAGGGTGATGAATCAGTCGTTGTGACCCATCTGGATTGCCCTCAGTGGCTAAAGCCACGCTGCAAGTGAGCTACTTAGGGCAGGGATAAATCCGTGCCCCTTAACGAAGACGGAGTTCTCATCAGCCTCTAAGTCCAACTGCAATTCCTATTGATTAGACGCGGGCGGGAGGACGGCGATTCGGCCGTCGCGGGAGAGCAGGAAGGTGGTGAGGCCGGAGCGGTCGGTGCGGAAGACGTGGGCGTGGGCAGCGTAGAGGCGGTCGATTATCTCGGGCCGGGGGTGGCCGAAGGTGTTGTTGGCGCCGACCGAGATGACGGCGTCCTGGGGAGCGGCGAGGGCGAGGAACTCCGGCGTGGTGGAGGTTCGGCTGCCGTGGTGGCCGACTTTGAGAAGGGTGTCGGGACCGAGCCGGAGGTTGGGGTTGGTGAGGGATGCCGAGGCCATGGCGCGCTCGCTGGGAACTTCGGCGTCGCCTTCGAAGAGGGCGGAGGCGCGATCGAACTGCATGCGCAGGACGAGCGAATCATTGTTCGTGGGCGGGCCGGAGTTGTTGTAAGCGGGCGTGGGCGCGAGCACGGTGACAGGGATGGAATCGAAGTCGAGGCGATCGCCGGCGCGGAGGTGGCGCACGCGGATGCCGAGCGTGGCGGCTTCGGCGAGCAGAGCGCGGAAGGGGTCGGAGTCAGGGTCGACGGCGACCCATAGCTCGCGGGGGCGGAAGTTACGCAGGATGGCAGGCATGCCTCCCATGTGGTCGGAGTGGGCGTGAGAGAGAGCGACGACGTCGAGGCGGCGGATCTGGCGCGACCAGAGATAGGGCGAGACGATCTGGTCGCCGATGTCGAAGGCGTTTTGTGCGGCGGCCGCGTTTTCGGCGTTGGCGGCGGCTCCGGTAGGGCCTCCTGCGTCGATAAGCATGGCGCGGCCGTTGGGCGAGACAATGAGGATTGAGTCGCCCTGGCCGACGTCGATGGCGGTGGCCTCGAGTTGGTTGAGGTGGACGTCGGGCGGCGAGGGCCAGAGGATGATGGCCGCGGCGAGAGGAAGTACGGCGACGGCGATCCATGCGAATGCGCGGCTGCGGCGGACGGCCCAGCAACAGAATGCGAAGCACCCGAGAGCGAGAAGCGCGTGCGGGAGCGTGGGACCAGGGACGCGGAATTCGGCGGCTTGGACGTGGCTGATGCGCTGGATGAGGCCGCTGATGGCATGGAGCAGAAGCGCGAGCGCGGATGCCGGGAGTGCGGCGACGTAAGGGTTGATGAGGGATGCGAGGAAGGTGACGAGTCCGAGTGGCGCCAGGACGGCGACCAGCGGAATGCTGAAGATGTTTGCAGGAAGCGCGAATACTGTGACGCGGTGGAAGACAAGCGCCATGGGAAGGATCATGACGGCTTCGGCGATGATGCCAATGAGGGCGAGTTCGGCGACGAAGAGTGTGGCGCGGATGAATGCGGCGGGGATCACTTGGACGCGTGGGCTGACGGCGGTGGCGAGAGCTTCGGACCAGAGGCGGAGCATCATGCGGAACTGGGCGAGGCGCGGCGGCAGTGTTGCGTCTTCCCATATGTGGCGGAGGTTGCGGGTGGCGCGAGCGTACGGGAGGAAGCTGCGTTCGGCGAGCGGCATGGTGATGCCGGCAATGGCGACGATGGCGAGGAAGGTCATCTGAAAGCTGGCCTCGAAGAGTGCGCGGGGCGACCAGACGAGGACGGCGAGGGCGGCGGCTCCGAGGGCGTTGAGCGAGTTGCGCTGGCGCGAGAGCAGGCGGGCGATGAGGAAGACGGAGGTCATCAGCAGGGCGCGCTCGACAGGCACGCCGAAGCCGGTGACCAGCGCGTAGGCAGAGATGAGACCGAGAGTGACGAGGGTGGCAAGTGCGGGGCTGAAGCGCAGGCGGCGGGCGAGCCAGAAGAGGATGCCGGCGAGCAACGCGACGTGCATGCCGGAGACGACGAAGAGGTGGAATGAGCCGGTGCGTTCGAAGCCGAGGCGGAGAGTGTGGGTGAGGCGCGTGCGGTCTCCGAAGAGCATGGCGTTGAGCATTCCCGCGTCGTCGGGCGTGATGCGGAGCAGTGCGGGGAGGCGGCGGTTGGGCGTGGAGCGCACGTAGCCGAGGAGACGGCCGGCGGCCCAGGTTTGCGCGGCGAAGATGCGGCAGTGCAGGGTGGCGGCGAAGTCTGCACGCTGCGCTGGGAGGATGCTGAGTTTGGCGGCGGAGGCGCTGGCGGTGGCGGCGATGTTCTGGTCGAGCAGGTAGTCGGCGTACTGCCAGGCGCCGGGATCGTAGTAGCGCTCGGGGGTGTGCAAGCGGAGCGGCAGGGAGACGAGATCGCCGCATTGGAGTTGCGGCTGGGTGGCGCTGGTTGCGGAGAGGGTCGCGCGAACGCCGCCGGCGATGGGGACCATGCGCGAGGTGTCGGGGGTGACGTCTTCGATGGCGGTGAGGGAGAGATCGAGCGATGTGGCGGCGGGGGCATCGTCTACTTCGGCAGGGTTGTCCCAGTTGGTAGGCTCGGCGTCGGAGTCAGTGGTGGAACGCGGCGGGAGCGGGCGGATGCGCACGACGCCTGCTTCGACGGTGCGGCTGAGGCCGTCGGCGTAGTTGAGCAGGGCTGTCTGCGGCGAAGGGGAGGGCTGGATCTGCGCGGACCATAGGCCGGTGGCGATCCATAGAGCCGCGACGGCGAAGACGGCAATGCGAGGCGTGCGGCGAAGTGCGAAAAGGGTGAGCGCGAGGAGGGCGATGGTTCCGGTGAGCAGAAGTGCGGTGGGCCGGGCGGGGGCGGGCGGGATGCAGGTGAGGGCTTCGCCGAGAGCGAAGTAGACGGCTGCGGCGAGCAGAGGGGAGGCGCGAAAACGGAGCGGCTCGACACGCGTGGCACGCGGCCAGAGACGGCGCTCGCGCGCGGATTCGCTTTCGGATTCGGGTCTGGGAGTACCAGATGATTGCCGCAACAGGCCACCCGTCTTTCACGGATGATTGTTCCACAATTGCAGGTGGTCTCGTGGATTAATCGCGAGTGAGGATGGCGACGGTCTCGATGTGGATGGTCTGGGGGAAGAGGTCGAGAAGGTGGACTTCGGCGACGCGATAGCCTGCGGCAGTGAGGGTGACGAGGTCTGCGGGCAGCTTCTCCGGCGAGCACGAGACATAGATGAGCGTGGGTGCGGCGACCTTGCCGAGCAGCTCGCAAATCTCGCGGCCGGCACCGGTGCGGGGCGGATCGAGGACTACGAGGTCGGGGCGCTCGCGCTGCACGGTGGCGGATTGCAGGAAGTCGAGCGTGGTGTCCTTGACGGCTCGGCGGTTGGGCAGTTTGGTGGAGGCGAGCGCGGTGAAGGACGGCTCGGCGATCTCGACTGCGGTGATGCGGTCGTAGTGCGGCGCCAGTGCACGGGTGAAGAAGCCGACTCCGGCGTAGAGGTCCCAGGCAAGGCCGGTCTTGCGGCGGTTGCTGGTTGCGAGCGCGAGCAGCTTGGGCAGCAGGAAGCGGTTGACTTGAAAGAATGCGCCGCGAGGAACCCAGTAAGTGAGAGGTTCGAGGTTTGAGGTTCGAGGTTCGAGGGGGGCGACGGTGTAGCTGAGGCCGGGCGTGCCCCAGGTGGGGCCGGGGCGGGCCTGCTCGACGCGGCGGCTCTTTGGCGAGCGCGGCGGCAGAAGGTAGATGCCGGCTCCGATGAGCGCAGGGACCTGGAAGCGCAGCGACTCGCACAGGGCGGCGAGGTCCTCTATTGTTCGGGCGGGCAGAGTCTTTTTTGAAGTGCGAAGGAAGATGCTGATCTCGAGCTGCGAGTCATCGGCGTTGGTAAAGAGCTCGAGTTGATCGAAGAGGAACGGCACGCGGTCGAGCCATGTTTTCGGCCGCTGGTTGACGAGGGCGAGCAGAGCTTCGGTCGCGCTCCACAGGATGGGCGCGGCGATGGGGCACTGCGTGATGGGAAGGAAGTGAGCGCCCGGCTCTCTGCTGTTGGGCTGGTCGTTGCCCTTGTCGTCATCGACGGACGTGCCGATGTAACCGGCGCGCAGTTGGCCTTCGATCACGGAGAGCGTAAGCCGGATGCGATTGCGGTAGCCGTAGGGCGGGGACGGATGAAGTTGGAGCGCGGGGAGGGGAAGGGCTGCGGTACTGAGCAGCGCGCGAAGCTGTTCGGCTTTGCCGTCGAGCTGCGCAGAGTAGGTGATGTCCTGGAGCTGGCATCCTCCACACGGACCGAAGTGAGGGCATCGCGGAGTCGCTGAGTTAGCGGGGTCGATGTTTGGGTGCCGGTTTTCGTGACTTCGAGTCATGGTCAGGATTCATCCTCGTGATCGTCGTGGGGCATATAGAAGAGGCTAAGGCGCGGCAGTGCGTGAGCTTCGAGCAGGCGTTTTTGGAGGAACTGCTGCTGCACCTGCTTGATCTGGACGGCCTGCATCTTGCCGCGATAGGGAGCGAGTTCGCGGTCGGCCTGCGCGCGGAGGGCGACAAGTTGGTCCTCGGGCGTTGCAGTGAGCAGCGCGGCGAAGAGCTTTTCTTCGAGCACTGTGAGAGTGCGGTCGGTGTCTTCGAGGTTCAAGCCAGGTTCCAGGTTCGAGGTTCGAGGTTCGAGGGAAGCAGCCAGGGCACGGAGGCGGACTGAAGTTTCGGCAGCGGTGGTGTTTGCGGGCGAAGCCAGGGTTGAGGCTGCGGCTTCGAGTGCAGCGGCGTTGCGTTCGAGGTAACGGGAAATGCGGGCGGCTTCGAAGCCCGACTCGCGCTGCTCGGTTGCGGCGGAGGCCGAGGCCATTCCGATGCTGGCTTCCTGGGCCTGTGCAGTGGCTTCCATCACGGCCTGCGCACACCATGCGAGGCCGTTCACCTTGCGCGGGCGCCGAGCTCCCGCGCGGAGACGCAGCGCGTCGTGCTTGTCGAATGCGGTGTCGATGCCGCGCAGGACGGCCTCCAGCGGAACGCCGGCTTCGCGCCACGTTTCGATCAGCGCCCAGTCCAGCGTGGAGAGCATCAGCAGTGAGCCGCGCCGCTGCTGGAAACGCTCTTCGATTTCGGTGAAGTAGTTGAAGTAATTCATGACAAGGTTCGAGTTACGAGTTACGAGGTTCGAGGGAAAAGCGAGGGGCGCTCAACCATTATCTGCTGAGTGAGGGGGATGGGTATGATGAGCGGACGAGGGCATCGATGGCCGGAACGGATGTGAGTGAGCAGGACCTGGTATTTCTGCGGCGGGCGATCGAGCTGGCGTGGGAGGCGCGAGCGGATGGGCGGCATCCGTTTGGGTCGCTGATTGTGAACGGACGCGGCGAGGTGGTGGTGGAGGCGCGCAACAATGCCGTGCTGCCGAAGGGCGATCCGACTCAGCATGCGGAGCTGGTCGCGTGCAAAGAGGTTGCTCCACTGCGGTCGCTGGAAGAGCTTCAGACGTGCACGCTGTACACCAGCACGGAGCCGTGCGCGATGTGTGCGGGGGCTATCTACTGGACCGGGATTGGGCGGGTGGTCTACGCGCTGCCGGAGCAGGGGTTGATGCGCTATACCGGAAGCCACGAACAGAATCCAACACTGGACCTGCCGTGCCGCGAGGTCTTCGCGCGCGGACAGAGGGCGGTGGCAGTGGCAGGGCCTGCGATAGAGGACGAGGCAGGCGCGGTGCATGAAGGCTTCTGGCTAAGCTGAGCGGCGCAGTGCGGGATGATTTGCGATGCCTACAACTTCAGGGGTGGATTGCTTGACTTTCCTTTTCTGGGAGACTGACATGGTATTAGGGCGCATTTCTCTTGTTCGCCGCCATCAACGCAGAGCTTTCCCAATGGAGGCAATACATGGGTCCTGTTCGAACTTCTCGCCTGTGGGCGTTTTTTTCAAGTGTGCTGTGCAGTCTTTTAACCGGTTGCGTCATCGCCAGCCCGGGCGACGCGCCGACGGCCGATCCGGGGCTTGCGATTCAGGGCACGATTCAGGGTGGACAGCAGGCGATTGTGGGCGCGCATGTGTATCTTCTGGCCGCAGGCGCTACGGGAAATGCGGGGCCGGGAATTGCAGCTTCTGTGTTAAACGCTTCGCACTCCCTGCTGACCAGTGTGTCCGGTTCGACGACGCTGGATACAAGCGGCGGGGCGACCAAAGGCGACTACTATGTGACGAGTGGGGCAAACGGCGGGTTCAACATTACGGGGGACTATAGCTGCACTCCGAATACGCAGGTTTATGTGTACGCGGTGGGTGGGGATGCTGGATCGGGGACGAACTCGGCTGCGGGACTGATGGCGCTGCTGGGAAACTGTCCGAGCCTGGGCACCTTCCAGTTCGCGACGCCGTTCGTGTTCCTCAACGAGGTATCAACGGTGGCCGCGGCGTACTCGATTGCGGGGTATGCGACGGACGCGACGCACGTTTCGAGTTCGGGCACCGCGCTGGCGAGGATGGGCATTGCGAATGCATTTGCGAACTCGACTAACCTGGAGGCACTTGCGACGGGGATTGCATTGACGACAACACCTGCGGGCAACGGAACCGTGCCGCAGGCGGAGATCAACACGCTGGCAAACATCCTGGCCAGTTGCGTGAACTCGACGGGACCTTCGTCGACGCAGTGCTCGACGCTGTTCACGAATACGAAATCGAATGGCTCGACCGGCACGAAGGCGACCGACACGGTGACGGCTGGAATCAACATTGCGCATAATCCTGCGGCGAACCTGGCGATGCTGTTCCCCTTGGCGTCCCCGACCCCTCCGTTCCAACCTGCGCTGAGTGCCCAGCCGAGCGACTTCACGGTGGCGCTGAGCTTTACTGGCGGAGGCATCGACTCACCGTTCAGCCTGGCGGTGGACGGAGTCGGCAACGTGTGGATGGTGAACTCCAACAGCGGCAGCGTCAGCGAAATGAATGGCGTCACTGGCGCTGCGATCTCTCCCATTGGAGGATTCACGGGGAATGGGCTGACCGCACCATTTGCAATTGCGATTGATTCCTTCGGTAACGCATGGGTGGTCAATGCTTCTGTCC
>JALYIG010000404.1 GCA_030775885.1 Acidobacteriota bacterium
TCGATGCTGATCCACATCGATTACCGCTGGTTCGTTGTCCCGCTCAGTGTGGGTTCGGGAGTCATGCTCATTTTTGGTAACTACAAGAAAATCCAACGTGTGCTGATCTATCTGCCTCTCGTATTTCTGACCTACGTCGGCGCCGCGTTTTTGGCGCGACCACAATGGAGAGATGTCTTACGTAATTCGCTCATTCCACATTTTTCATTTACCGGTCCGATGGTCGCGGGCGCGATCGCGCTTCTCGGCACCACACTCACGGCCTACTCCTACGTTTGGGAAACCATTGAGATGTCGGAAGAAACAACGCCGGTGTCGCAATTAGGCCTGGTTCAGGTCGACTCAACGCTTGGAACGATCATCGCAGGGGCTAGCTTTTGGTTCATTCTGATAGCGACTGGCGCGACGCTCGGAGTGCACCACAAAGTTGTCCAAACTGCGGAGGATGCGGCCAATGCACTTACGCCGTTTGCGGGCCACTGGGCCTCTCTTGTTTTTGGCATCGGTCTACTGGCCTCGGCGCTGATTGCTATTCCAGTGCTCAGCGCAACCAGCGCCTACGTAGTCAGCGAGATGTTTGGCTGGGGTGATGGCATCGATAAGAAGTTTTGGCGCGCAAAGAAGTTTTATGTAACTCTGATCGCGGTACTTGTTGTCGGCTCTGGCATCGCGCTCGCGGGGGTGCCACCAATTAAGTTGTTGTTTTTCAGCTCGATCGCCGGAGGTCTTGCGACACCCATTACGTTAACGATGATGATGCTGATTGCCGGCAACCGCACTGCAATGAAGCGAAAACCGCTCAACCCGATTCTTCTTGGATCCGGTTGGGCCGTAACTCTCGTGGTGACGAGCGCGGCGACGATCTTTCTATTTCAGACACTCACCGCCAAGAATTAGGCGGCCGCGGTTTATCGCAGCCTGTCCTCCCGCCTTGCGCCCTCATGAGTTGCAGCCAAACAAACCGGCATCGGAGGCTACCAATATGGATGTTCCCGCAGATGGCTTTCGCCTTAGAAAACCAGGAAAATCGAAACGTTTGTAAAGAAGGTTTTCTCGCTCGGCATAACCTCGTAAAAGGCTGCGGGGGTCTCTAAGAACAAAGATGCAGGATTGCTGTCAAATTAAATGCAAACTAAACGGCGCCGAAAGCATGGTCCTGAACAAGTTGGTGGCGACTCCGGATAAGGGCATTCCAAAGGATATCGCTGCAAAGGCGACCTGCGTGGCCTGCCCTGGCAACGGGTTAATTTATACGATATAGATCACTCATCCGCATGTGCCGGCGGGTCGGGTAAGCTAAGTGCTGCGGTCTACAGACCATGGACCAGCGATTTGAGTCTTACGCACTTCGATGTGCCCTTCGCTTACGCGGACTTGAAGGCACGGCTGTGCGTGCACGGCTGGTCCGTCAAGTACGCGGCCATCTTCCAAGTCAAAGCGGGAAGAGTGATACGGACACACAATGCTGTTATCCACGAGTCTGCCTTCCGAAAGCGGCGCCCCAAAGTGAGAACATGTGTCGGCCATGGCAAAGAGACGGCCTCCGCGACGGATGAGAAGAATAGGTACGCCCTGATACATCGCTCGGGTTGGTTTGTCGTCGGCTAACTGTGATTCCGGCAAAACGGCGACAAAGTTGTCCGGAAGGACCTGGCCATCTGTGCGGTCAACGCCTACTCTGTGCTCATACACCATTTTGCCGCCGAGATGTGCTGCATAAGCAATAATTGCGTAACCCAGGGCGCTGACGATGCGACCGTTTCTACGCGACTTCTTTCTTCGTAACAGCAGAGACGTTGCAAACAACGCAGTACCGCCAAGGTTCAGTAGCCCATGAAGCAATCCGAGGCGGCGGGCTGGAGGATCAACATCAGACCAATCCGTCATGCCGGTTACGGCGGCGCCTGCTGCTCCCACCAATCCAATGCCAATTGCAGCGTCAGCGGCTAAGACGAATTCCCGGCGGTCAAGTATCAAGTCCAAGAGGTCGAAGACTATCGCAACAGTCCATGCCCCGACGGGCAAATCTGTGAGCACGACGTGCAACGGCTCACCCAGCCAGGTACCGTTCAAGAAATTCCTTACCTTTTGTGCCTCGGGCGATCCATTGGCGAACAGAGCTTTATCGAGTAACCTCTGCAGTCGTTCATCCACTGGAGGTTGTTGTTGAGCCCCCTTCGCCGACTCGCGATTGAGGTCGGCTGCCATCGCATCATCCCCGCCAGCGTCTCGATTTTCCACGTTGCTCCTATGTGATGCTTCAACTCCGTTGAAGTTATGGGGAGTGCAAAAGATTCTTTTGAGAGAAGATCGGCTTACTTCTTATCAGATAACGCAAAGAATCGCGGGAGCCCAAGCGGTAGTGCCAACCGGCATTGTCTTCTATGCCATAGGCTCGATTGGACAGTGTTGGCCTGCCCGCCCTCCGGCAGCACCCAAGACCCGCAGTCAGATGTGAAGGTTCATTCAATCGCGTCAACGAGAGAATCGAAGTCATAGGATCGGTCCTTCCTACCGCCGGGCAGATTGTGAGCTTATTGCGGAGAAGAGAACACAGCCAAGAGAATTATGGGCCGCACCGGTAGTCAACGATCTGCGGCGAAGGATATGGTTGGGAGCGGATTTGAGCCCAAATTAATAGGAGCAGTCACTTCGTTCGATAGGGCTTGGAGGGTCCGGCAGGTGTCAGCGATTCTCCTTCCCTGCCAGCAAACGAGAGAAATCGCGAAAAAACCTCGCGCCCCTCGGGCCCTATTCGAACCAACCAGATTTGTTGGTTTCATTAAGACAGATGGTGATTTTGACGATTGTGGTTGTATCGACCAGGCGGATTGCCGACTCATGTGCTTGAGTCTAATTCCACGCTAGTCCACAGCTTCTCTGGTCACTCAGGGGCGTCTCAGAAAACAGCTGATATGGCTGTATAGCCGCTCGTGAAGGCGCTCAGCAGAAGCCATGCTCCTACGCCTGCTGCCGTGGGCATCAATTTCCGCGGCGCCACGACCGGAACGGGCTTGCGTTCGTCATCAGTGACCGTGGCGTCTTCCATTTCGCCAGCGATTGTGTGAGCGTCGGGCGCCTTAGGCGAAGTCCCCTCGCCGGTCGCCGAGATGCCCGATGCGCCGGTATTTCTGAGGGCTTCTTTTCGCATATCCCGGCTTCGGTATACATATAACGTGGATGCCCTTAGCGAAGATTGCTTCTTGCAATGATCCAGGAGCTCGGCCATGAGGGCGGACCTCAATAAGCTATTGCAGCGCAAACTCGCATCCAAACGATGATGGTCGGAAAGAAAATATTGACCAACGTCGCCGATGTAGTCGTCGAGACGCTCTTGAAGGCGGGCGTCAGTCGGGTCTATGGCGTCGCTGGTGACTCTCTCAACGGTCTTACGGACTCAATTCGCTCTCATGATGGCATTGACTGGATGATGGTCCGTCACGAGGAGGTCGCCGCCTTCGCGGCTGGTGGCGAATCTCAGATTACCGGCCAACTTACCGCGTGCGCGGGAAGCTGCGGGCCTGGCAATCTCCACCTCATCAATGGACTCCATGATTGTCAGCGCAGCCGTGTTCCGGTTCTGGCGATCGCAGCGCAGATACCCAGCGCTGAACTCGGTACCAACTACTTCCAGGAGACGCGGCCCGAACACCTTTTCCTTACCTGTTCGGACTTTTGTGAGGTCATCTCCAGCCCCGAACAGATACCACGCGTTCTCTCTATCGCCATGCGCACAGCCATCGCCAAGCGATGCGTCGCAGTCGTCGTCATTCCCGGCGATGTCCTTAGACGTGAGTGTGCCTCCGCGGCGATCGACCTTGGCATCAACGGCCCCGCTGCATCCGTGCTGCCGCCCGAAGCAAGTCTCAAAGCAGCCGCCGAACTGCTCAACAAGGCAAAGAAAGTGACCATCCTGGCGGGGGCAGGCTGTGCAAACGCCCGTCCGGAAGTTCTCTCCATGGCAGACACTCTGCAGGCTCCAATCATCACCGCCCTTCGCGGAAAAGAGTATTTGGAATACGAGAACCCTTATTTCGTGGGTCTCAATGGCCTCATTGGCATGCCTTCTGCCTATCGCGCCATGCAGGAGTGCGATGCCCTCTTGATGCTTGGTACTGACTTTCCCTATTCCCAGTTCTATCCGGAAGGCCTCAGTGTGATCCAGGTGGATCTTCGTGGCGAACAGATTGGCCGTCGGACCAAGGTCGATGTTGGTCTCATCGGCGACGTTCAGTCTACCCTGCAGGCCCTGGCTTCTATGCTCAACAGGCATGAGGGCGACCACCTGCAAGAATCTCTGGAGCATTTTCGCAAAATTCGTAAGGAACTCGACGACCGCGCAGTTGGTGAACCGGGGAAAATTCCCATCCACCCCCAATTCCTCACCCAATGCATCAGCGACCTCGCCGCCGAAGATGCAGTCTTCTTATGTGATGTCGGAACTCCCACCACCTGGTCTGCCCGATATCTGCGCATGAATGGCAAGCGCCGTTTGATTGGCTCTTTCAATCACGGCACCATGGCTAACGCAATGCCTCAGGCCATCGGTGTGCAGTCGGCTGACCGCAATCGTCAAGTCGTCACTCTGTCCGGGGACGGAGGGCTCTCCATGCTCATGGGCGACATGCTGACCATCCGTCAGCTTGAGCTCAATATCAAGA
>JALYIG010000405.1 GCA_030775885.1 Acidobacteriota bacterium
GTACCAGTGCATCCGGCCGGTGAAATACTATGCTGGCGTACCAAGCCCGGTGAAGCATCCGGAGTTGGTCGACATCGTCATTTTCCGCGAAAACACTGAGGACATTTACGCGGGTATCGAGTTCCGTGAGGGAACGCCTGAAGCTGCGAAGTTCATCAGCTTCGTGAACGACGATATGCTCAAAGGCACCAAGAAAAAAATTCGCCTGGATTCCGGCGTCGGCGTGAAGCCGATCTCGATTACAGGCTCCAAACGGCTGGTGCGCGCTTCGATTGCCTTTGCCCTGAAGGAAGGCCGCAAGACCGTGACCTTGGTGCACAAGGGCAATATCCAGAAGTTCACTGAGGGCGCTTTCCGTGAATGGGGTTATGAGGTCGCCACCCAGGAGTTTCGTGCCGACACGGTGACCGAGCGCGAGAGCTGGATACTAGGCAACGTTGAGGCGAATTCTGGAATTACGCCTGAGGAAAACGCCGCGCTGATCGAGCCCGGAATCGAGTTTGCCGCGAAGGAGTTTGGCGAATCGGTTGTGGCCGAGATAAAGGCCGTACTTGCGTCGATCGGCGAGTCTCACGGCGGCGGAAAGTGGAAGAAGAAGCTCCTCATTAACGACCGCATTGCCGACTCAATCTTCCAGCAGATCATTATTAGGCCCAGCGACTACCACGTGCTGGCGACCACGAACCTGAACGGCGACTACATCTCGGACGCGGCGGCAGCGCAGGTTGGCGGTCTTGGAATCGCTCCGGGTGCCAACGTCGGCGACGGTTTCGCGGTCTTCGAGGCCACTCATGGAACCGCTCCGAAGTATGCAGATAAGGATGTGATCAATCCCGGTTCGGTGATCCTCTCCGGAGTGATGCTGTTTGACTTCCTGGGCTGGAAGGAAGCGGCCCGGATGATCGAGACTTCGATGGAGAAGACCATCCGGCAGAAGTACGTGACGTATGACTTCGAGCGGCAGATGGAAGGCGCGACGAAGGCCAAAACGAGCGAGTTTGCGTCGCGGATGATCGAGAACATGTGACGCTTGCCACAGATTTCGCGACCTCTAAGGAGCGACAATCAATTAGATAACTTCATGAACCAATCACCGAAGGGAAGAAACGGATGCGGAAAAAGGTAACGATTGTTGGCGCAGGAAATGTGGGCGCGACGGCTGCGCACTGGATTGCAGCGAAGGAACTCGCCGATGTAGTGCTGATCGACGTGGTCGAAGGCGTGCCGCAAGGCAAGGCGCTCGATCTGTTGCAGGCGATGCCGATTGAGAAGCGGGACGTTTCGATCCTTGGAACGAACGATTACGCGGACACGGCGAATTCGGACATTGTGGTGATCACGGCCGGGATTCCACGCAAACCGGGAATGAGCCGCGATGACCTCCTCAACACGAACTTCAAGATCATGTCGACTTGCGTTGCGAATGCGATTGCGGCTTCGCCGAAATGCATCCTGATCATCGTCGCAAATCCGCTGGATGCCATGGCGCAGACCGCGTACAAAAAGTCTGGATTCCCGCGCGAGCGTGTAATTGGGATGGCCGGTGTACTCGATTCGGCTCGTTTCCGGACTTTCATCTCCGAAGAGCTGAATGTGTCGGTTGAAAACGTGACTGCGTTCGTTCTGGGCGGACACGGCGACACCATGGTTCCTCTTTCGCGCTACTCGACGGTTGCCGGGATTCCAATTACCGAGCTGATCGAGGCTGGACGTCTGAAGGAGCTTGAGACGCGCACTGCGAATGGTGGAGCTGAGATCGTCAAACATCTGAAGACTGGCTCGGCGTATTACGCGCCTTCTGCTGCTACGGTCGAGATGGTCGAGGCGATTCTGAAGGACAAGAAGAAAATCCTTCCCTGCGCAGCGTATCTCGAAGGCGAGTACGGAATCTCCGGACTTTATGTCGGTGTCCCGTGCAAGCTTGGAGCAAAAGGACTTGAGCAGATCATCGAGATCAAGCTGACTCCGGATGAGCAGGCTGCGCTGAACAAGTCGGCGGATGCAGTTAAGGAACTTTGCACCGTAATCGGCATGGCTTAGAACCGTTTCAGTTGTCAAAGATCGAAGGCCCCCTCATTGTGAGCGGGCCTTCGTGTTTTATGCGACGCGATCGATAGTGACCGACTCGATGACGACGGGCGTTTTTGGCCGGTCCTGGGAGGCGGTGGGCACTTTGCTGATCTTCTCGACAATGTCGTAGCCTTCGACGACTTCGCCAAAGATGGTGTGCTTGCCGGTGAGCCAGCTGGTGTCGGCCGTGGTGATGAAGAACTGGCTGCCGTTGGTGTTAGGGCCGGAGTTGGCTATGGCGAGCTTGCCGGGCTTCTGGAAGCCGTGGGGTGAGCCTTTGGTCTCGTCGGCGAACTTGTAGCCGGGGCCGCCCATGCCGGTGCCTTCGGGGTCGCCGCCCTGGATCATGAAGTTGGGGATGACGCGGTGGAAGATGGAGCCGTCGTAGAGCTTGTCGCCCTTCTTGGAGCGGGAGTTCCACTCCTTGGTGCCTTCGGCGAGGCCGATGAAGTTGGCGACGGTCTGGGGAGCATCTTTCTCGAAGAGCTCGACGACGATGGGGCCTTGGTTGGTCTTGAAGGTGGCGTAGGTTCCGGGCTTGGTTGGCATATTTCCTCAGTTGTTGGTTGCTGGTTGCTGGTTGTTGGATGAAGGCGCGGAAGCAGGCGGCAGTGCGGCTGCTGGAGGCGTTGCAGGTTCCGGTGGAATGGATTGGCCTTCGCGGACGATGGTGACGTGGTTGATGACCACCGGGGCTGTGGGTTTGTCGCTGGCGTTGCGCTCGACACGGGCGATGGAGGCGGCGATCAGGGTGGAGTGAGCGTCGCACTGGCCAAAGATGGAGTACTTGCCGTCCAGGTCGGGGACGGCGTTTTCGGTGATGAAGAACTGGCTGCCGTTGGTGTTGGGGCCGGAGTTGGCGTAGGCGAGGCGGCCGGGGACGGAGAAGGTAAGTGCGGGGTCCGTTTCGTTATCGAAGAAGTAGCCGGGATCGCCGGTGCCGTCCCCGACCGGATCGCCACCCTGGATCATGAAGCCGGGGATGACGCGATGGAAGCTGAGGCCGTCGTAGAAGCGCTTGCCGTGCTGCTTCTTGTTGTCGGCTGCAAGGGTCCAGTCTTTGGTGCCTTCGGCGAGGCCGATGAAGTTGGCTACGGCGTTGGGAGCTTGCTTGTCGAAGGTCTTGCAGGTGAGGCGGCCCATGGTGGTGTCGATGATGATGGTCGGGCCAGTGGGGACGGGTTCGGCTTTGATGGCGGCGCCGGGTGCATCGGGCAGGTCCGGCGCTGGAGTTGCGGGAGGTGGAGCGGACTGGGCGAGAACGGGGATGGCGAGTGCGAACAGCAAGCCGAGAGGAGAGAGGCGATTCATGCGGGAGTTCCTGAAAAAAGGCACAGGAGATAGGTTAGCTGAGAAGGGTTAGTGCGGCAAATCCGGGCGCATGCACCCCCTATGTCAAAATACAAATACTTACAAACAAACGAGTTACTCTGTATACCCCCTGCCAAATATTTGATTCTAAGCAGCTTATAGTCAAATATCTGATAAATAAAGGGATAGGTCGCGTTGGAAAAGTAGTAAGTCACTGTGTATGGTGTTTGCCCCCAATTACGATTATAGTCTTTTGAGCTAGCGCTACGGTGGCTCGGTTTGCAGTGTAAGTGATTCAAAATTCAATAGATATGAGACGACGATAATTAAATGCTTGACATCGAAGCCGCCGATTGACAGATGTGACGCTCCTCACAGTCTGCTGAGTTTTCCGCGGCGTAGTATGGACGGCCATTGAGGTGTTTTGAATGCAAACGACGGCGACGTTGTATCACTTTTTCGTTGGTGGAAACCGAGTTGAAACCGACAAGCCTTTTCTGACCGGAGCCGAGATCAAGACTCTGGCTGGTGTGCGGGCAGAATATCAGTTGTTCTTCCGGGATGATGTCAATAGTCCTGACCGCGAGGTACGGGATACGCAGGCGGTTGATCTGATTCCGCAGAAGGAAGACGGCACGGCGGACAAGCCGATCGAAGACAGCGAGGCGCTGGAACTCGACGATGTGCGGCATTATCACGGGCATTTTTATGCTGTGCCGAACTCCAGCTACAAGCGGCTGAAGTCGAATCCGTAAGAACAGGGAATAAGGACCCACGGCGACTTGGCGCGAAGGCTCGCAGTGTGCGCGGGTGACTGCCTCGGCCAACCGCCGCGGGATCCGTGTGTCCGTGTCACAGATCCGCTTCAGGATGGTCAGCGGGCGTTCTTGCGGCAGGTGTAGTGAATACCGCCCACCCATAAGCCGCTGTGCGAGCTCTCCGAGAAGAAGGTGAACTGGCGCGGACCGTTTACTTCGTAAACGTACCGGTCTTGCAGGCCGGAAGAGCCGGCGCGCTGCACGGAGGTAAGAATGAGCTTTCCGTCCAGCCAGCCGGGGGTTTCATACGCGAGATAGGCTGGATCATCGGCATCGACCAGGAGGAATTGCCGGTGATCGCGGTCGTAGCCGACGAGATAGTGGCCGGAGAGGCTTTCCTGCTTTTCGACCAATGCGGTCCATGCCGGGCCGGCGACTGGAAGGGAATGCCGGGGAGCGCTTGCGGGTCGAACCTCAAGGGACGCTTTTTCTCCGCCTCCTGTGCATCGCCAGTCTCCGTGGAAGTCGAGACCCATTGGGGCAGGGAACTGTTGCGCTACCGGAAATATGGTCTGCGCCGGCAGGGGCAATGCGAGTGCGAGCAACGCCGTGCGCAGAAGGGCGTGGGCGAGTTTTTTTGCGGTCGTTGGGTGAGGTTTGTATGGCAAGTTGGTACCTCTTTCGTTTGGCCCGGGTACTCAATGGTTCTGCTCGACACCCAGAGCGGCGATTGCGATGAGTGCTAAAAGAAACGCGCAAATGTGGAGAATGCCCTGCCATCGGCCCCAGAACTCAAAGCCAGAGAACGCTGTTCTCAGCGCGTGCAGGTCATTGTCTGGCGTGTCGGCGAGGCTGAGCATGTAAGGAGCAGCCTTGAGCGAGGCGGGGATCGAGGCGACCATGGCTATTGCCGAACCGAGGATGGGGGGACCTGATTTTCTCTGCGAACGCCCGGCGAGGAGAAAGACCAACGACGCGCCGCAACAGGCGAGCGTTCCTGCAAACGCCAGAATCGGATAGACAGCCCGGCCGTTGCCGAGGTCGGCTTGACGGCTAAAGTCTGCCCAGGCTGCGGGGCCGAGCATCTCCCAAGCGGGCATCGCGACCGTCGAGCGATCGAAATTTCCGCCGGAGAGTAGTCCGATGAGCAGCGCAGCAAGGATCATCAGTCGGCGCAGCCAGGTCGTGGACAGGTTCGCTTCCAATCAGGTCTCCGTTGTCTTCGAGGGATAGAATGGCCAATCCGGCCGTCTGGATAAACACTAGCAAGCTTTGAATATTAGGTCAATCAGATGACCGAATATTTTATTGATGTGTCATGATGGGTGGAATGGACAAGATTACAACGGCTTTGACTCTCGGAAAGAGTGCTCCCAAGCGCTCCCGGAGTGAAGGGCGGAAGGCCCAACTGACGCAAATCGCCTATCAACTTCTTGCTGATGGAGGGCTTGAGAATTTTCGTACCCGGATGGTTGCATCGGCAGCGGGAATTGATCTGGGCACCCTGCACTATCATTTTCCCTCCAAGCAATCGCTGATCCAGGCAGTTCTGGATCATCTAGTGGCCGATTTCCGGGTGAATCGAGCCAAGGAAGCGGAATGGGCGAGCCCGATGGACGAACTTCGGGGCGAGATCCGCGACGTGGCGCTGCGTGTGCGCCAATCTCCGGAGCAGTTTAGGCTGTTGATCGATCTCAGACTCCGGTCCATTCGAGACGAGCAGATAGCGGCGATCTTTACGAAGTTGGACCAACGGCTTGACGAAGTATTGGTCGACCTTCTGCGGCGCGGTGTTGAACATGGCGCTTTCCGCGCGGACCTCGATCCACGGCTGACGGCCCGTGTGCTGCGGACGGAGATGATCGGACTCAGTTTATGGGCGCTTCAGATCTCCGATGGCGTCGAAGAAATTGCTTCCGCGCTCGGGGACAAGTGGGCGGTTTGGCTGTCGCAATAGGGATCGGGATGCGCGGTGGGAGCCGAGGGGCGAACCTCTTTTTCCGATGAAGCCGGCAAAGGCGGGCACCAGGGGGAAATCGCGTCGTTTGCGCGCAACTGGGGCCGTTTTTGGGTGTTGTTATGGCTTACAGCGCGCTTTTGGCTGGTCTGTCGTGTGGCTCCGGACTAAGCTAATTGCGGTGGATCCCGTCTATAGACGCGTGGAGGTAGGCTTCGATGCGAGTTTCCCGAAGAACATTTGGGTTTTGTAACCGTCGATTTTCCAATCGGAGTGGCCTGGGCTATCAGGGAACCCTGCGCGCGGCGTTGGCGTGCGCGTTGTGCGTTCTGATGATCGACCAGCCCTTGATCGGTGCGACGGTGCCGAAGCGCGGACCTTCTGCCGGCGTTCAGGCGATGAAGGGGGAGAGTCGCGTGACGCACGCTCTGAATCGGCTGACGTTCGGGCCGAGGCCGGGCGATGTGGCTGCGGTGCAGGCGATGGGGCTGAGCACGTGGTTTGAGACGCAACTGAATCCGTCGAAGATCGATGATTCGGCGTTGCAGGCTCGCCTGGCACAGTTTCCGGCGATGCAGATGTCCCAGGCGGACTTGCTGGCGCGCTATCCGGACCAGCAGGTGATCCGGCAGATGGAACTGAGGAATATGGGGCTGCCGTCGGACCCAGTGGAGCGGGCGATTTACGGCGACGAAATGGCGTTCTACAAGATTCAGAAGGCGAAGCAGGCGGCGGTAAAGGCTGCGGCTCCGGCGAGCGATGCGAACACGATGTCGGGTGACTCGATGACGCCGAATCAGGCGGCTGCTCCGGTGATACGGCGCAAGAAGGCCGCGGGGGCGCAGGGCGCTCCGGATATGGCTGCGGCTGGCGGAGACATGGCGGCGGGCGGCGATATGGCTGCGGTAAGTGGCGGGGCAATGGCTGCGGGGCAGGGTACACCGACCAACGAAGAGGCCACGGCGATGCTGAAGCAGGACCTTGCGGACAGCCAGGCGGCTCCGGCAGTGCATGTGGAGCAGCTGTTCAAGGACCTGGAGGCGACCAAGATCATCACCCTGCCGCCAGAAGAGCGGATGCGCAAAGTGTTAGGGATGCAGCCGAACGACTTTGTGGCGTTCCGGCAGAGTCTGAGCGGACTGGAACTCGTGCAATTCACGCAGGGCCTGAGCCCGCAGCAGAAGGAGATCTTCCAGGCGATGCAGAACTCGACGCGCATGGTGGGGGCCGAGGAGATGCAGGTTCGGCTGATGCGGGATATTTACAGCGACCGGCAGCTTGAGGCGGTGATGACCGACTTCTGGCTGAACCACTTCAACGTGTATGTGCGGAAGAATCAGAATGAGCCGTACCTGATTCCGTCGTACGAGCGGGACGTGATCCGGCCGAACGCGCTGGGCAAGTTTGAAGACCTGCTGGTGGCGACTGCGAAGAGCCCGGCGATGCTGATGTATCTGGATAACTGGCAGAGTATTGGACCGGACTCTGAGGCTGCGAAGCAGGGGCCGAGGATTGCGCGGTACGCTCAGATTCCGCAGGTGAAAGCGGCGCTGAAGGATCGCGGGCTGAATGAGAACTACGGCCGCGAACTGATGGAGCTGCAC
>JALYIG010000406.1 GCA_030775885.1 Acidobacteriota bacterium
CAGATAGCTCAGTGGTAGAGCGCGGCCCTGAAAAGGCCGGCGTCGGCGGTTCGATCCCGTCTCTGGCCACCACTTTAGATTCATAGAGTTACTGTGGGCCTCCAGAAACTGCAAGAGAATTGCAAGAGAGTGCTAGTCTTGGGGGAAGAGAAGCCTCAAGGCCAGTTCTCTCCGCCCAAAGACTCAGACGGGCTTCGCTTTTTGCCCCTCTTTTAGAGATACCGAAGCCTATAGTCCATGAAACGACCGGAGCTGTAATGAGCCCTCCGATAAAATCGGAAAGGGTCGAGTAGAAAGATACTTGGGCGCGTTGCTGGAATCGAGTTTCAGTCGTGAAAAATCGGGACGTATCTCTCACCTACACCATTCTCCCACTCCATTACATCCCAAGTTCCGCCACGTTTTGCGGCCAGCCAGGTTTACTGCGGCGGGCCGTATTCGCCCTGCCCATATGGTCTCTGTCCATTTCTTCCATAGGCCCCGCCGCTCATCCCGTTTTGATATCCGGTTGTGAAGCCCTGCCGATATTGCTGCTTCCACTGACCCTTGTCTCCGTATGAAGAGTTGTAGCCCGGAGCATCCTCGTAGCTCTCGCTCTTCGTTGGATCGTTGCGCTTGCCTGTTTGCAAGTCTTTCTGGGCGCTCCGCATTCCATCGTCAAACCCGCGCCGGAAACCTGGGTCGTCATACCGTGGCTGACCGTTGCCACGCTGGTCATACGGTCTCTGCCCATATGCTCCCCCGGTCCGGCCGTCCATCGCACGCTGGTACCCCAACGCGAAGCCCTGCCTGTACTGCTGCTTCCATTGCCCCTTGTCTCCGTACGTAGAGTCATAGCCTGGAGCATCCTCATAGCTATCACTCTTTGTAGGGTCCCAGCGCCTGCCACCTTGCACGTCGCTCTCCCCGATCCGCATCCCATCATCGAAGCCTCGCCGGTAACCCGGGTCGTCCGAATATCGCGTCTGACCGTAGCCCGGCTGGTCGTAGCTGCCTCGATCATAAGGTTTCTGTCCATACCCTCCGTTGGCCCCGCCGCTCGTCGCATTTTGATACCCGGTCGTGAAGCCCTGCCGATATTGCTGCTTCCACCGACCCTTGTCTCCGTATGAAGAGTTGTAGCCCGGAGCATCCTCGTAGCTATCGCTCTTTGTTGGATCGTTGCGCTTGCCGGTTTGCAAGTCTTTCTGGCCGCTCCGCATCCCATCGTCAAACCCGCGCCGGTAACCTAGGTCGTTTTGATACGCTCCGCCGTATTGAGCGTATCCGTTTGGGTCATAGCCTCTGTATTGCCCATACGGCTGTTGAGCCAACATGACCGTTCCGGAACTCAACGCTGCCAATAAAAAGGCATTCTTCACGAAAAATGACGAGGACATAAAACCTCCATTGAACCGGCTTCTCAACTGGTTCAAGAACTCGGATGGTGCCGGACCGAACCACGTTGCCATGGACCTACTTATCGCGTCGACGCCGAAATGGAATTCCTGATCGATGCAACCAGGGGCTGCGTCCCTTCACACTGTGAGATATGCGGCGGACACCGGTACGCAGCGCATGGGAGCGAAAGGAGCGAAGTGGCGATAATAGCAAGGATAAACAGTGATGAAACCTTCAGGCCTTCTGGCCTTTCGCGAATGTTGAGCAGGGTGGTGTAGCTGAAGATGATGGTAATCAATAGGAACGCGCATCGGATCAAGCCCTTGTGCCACCTGCATAAGGAAATGAGATGCGAATCGCGATTCAGGTGACAATCACATTGCCGCTCTTTCTGTCCACGGTTTTTGATCATCTGGCCGGAAAACTGAGATTAACCGGGTAACGGCCGGAAGCGACTTACAAATTCGCGGGCGTCATAATCTCCATTGATGGACTGACGGTGGTGTGGAGTTCGATCGCCGTCATCACGGAATTCGCAATCGATATCAACATCTCTCGCTGCTCGTCAGTTGCGGTCCGGGGGCGCGTGTCCAGCACGCATAACGAACCAATCACTTCGCCCTCATGCGACTTCAGGGGAGCTCCAGCATAGAATCGAATTCCTCGGTCCAGCAAGAATTGATCCTTTGCGAATCGTTCGTCGTTCGTAATGTCTGAGATCACGAGACTCGAATCCGAGAACACGACCCGACTGCAGAGGGAAAGATCTCGTTCAGAAATAGTCGTTTGCAGGGTTTCTTCTGAGAGCCCGCATTGCGCTTCCCAGAACTTTCTCTGCCCGTCCATCACCGTAATGAGGGCGATCGGGGCATCGAAACACTTCGCCAGGTTTGCGGCAAGCCGGTGAAACATCTCTTCGTCCGGCTCATCAAAAACCGCCGTTTGCTGGATCTGGTGGATGGCTGCACTGATTTCTTTGCCAGCCTCCCTATGTTCTTCCGTCTCGAGCTGGGCTTCAATCGAAGTGGTCTCTGGTACGAGGATTGAACTCAAGTAATCCTTTAGCAACTGAAGAGAGCACACAACGTGCTGGGCGTCCTCGGTGGGTACCCTGCTGCGCAGATTCGAAAGATCGTTCTCATTTGTCAGTATGCAAGCGACCACGACTGCATCCGGGAGTCGCGCGCGAATCTGATGGCAGCGCATGCGTATGTGCCGCAGCGCACGGGGAGGAACACCAACCACGCAAATTGCCTCACACCCTTGAGATTCCAACGTCTGCAACATGTCAGGAGTCGAGGAGTCCGCCGATAGGATTCGTGTCGATGCCAAGTCTGTAAGCACCTCCTGCGCCAGTGTCGAAGCCACCTCATCGGACAGGTCTCGCGCCGGCACACAGAACACGCGCTTCTTGGACTTTGATCCGCCAGCGGAGGTGCTTGACTGCTGGCTGGTCGAGTCTTCCGCTATCTCATCGAGGGTCTGCACCAGCTCGTCCGCCCTGGCGACTGTAATCTCCTCAGCATGCTTTGCCTCCTCTATCCGAACCAATGCGGGAATCAGGATTTCGTCATATACGACTTCTCTAGCTTTCGACTTCAATAGTTCGCTGAGTAAGCTCTTCGCCTCATGCGAGTTGGACCAGAGCAACCTTTGATAGAAGCGTTCCGAAGGAGGCAGGTCCGGCTCCTGACCGAACAATATTTCCAGGAATTGTAGTTGAGGAACCTGTCGTCCGATAACGATGAGGCACACAGTAAGCGGTGTCGAGAGAAACAGTCCTGGAATACCCCACAGCACCGTCCAGAAGATGGCGGCGATCAGGATTGCGATCGCTGAGATGCCGGTAGATTCTCCATATATCATGGGCTCAGCGAAGTTCGCAGTCACGATCTCAAGCAGGCCGAAGATCACCATAGTCCAGATGAGTGGCTTCCACTGTGGCGACACTGCAAAAGCCAACAACAGAGGTCCCGCGGCCGCCGTTAGGATTCCGACATAAGGCACGAAGCGGAGCAAGCATGTCATCACAGCCCACAGGAGCGGATGCGGCAGTCCGATGGCCCAGAGTGCCAGACCTACGATGGTGCCATAGCTCAG
>JALYIG010000407.1 GCA_030775885.1 Acidobacteriota bacterium
GATCAAATTTGAGGTTGACCGAGTTGATGTGGATGTTGTTGACGTCCAGGAGCATCCCGCAGTCGGTATCATGGAGAACCCGCGAGATAAACTCGGCTTCCGTCATCTCGGCCTGTGATAGTTTGAAATAGTACGTGATGTTCTCGAGCAAGAATGGAGTGCTCGTCCTGAGTTTGAGGCGACGAACGTTTCGGGACACAGCTTCGAGTGATTCCTCGGTGAACCAGAGCTGCGTAAGCTGCCCGATGTTTGCGCCGGGAACACGCGTAAACGCCAAATGGTCGCTGAACCACGGCGCCTTCACAGAGTCGACGAAATCGCACACGTCCGAGACGTATGCCTCATCAGTGCCGGCGGCCGTACCGATCGACAGATCCACGCCGTGCGGAATAATTGGGAACTGGCGATGAAGTTCCAGTGCGAGCTTGCCAGGTTCGGGCCCGCGGCGAATGAACTGTTCTGTAATAACCTCCAAAAAGTCGATGTGGCTCTCGTGGGCAACGATGAGGTCGTGCAGCTCAGCTCGATAACCCAGCCCCACGCCAAGCGTTGGAAGCACGCTGCGAGACGCCGACCGCGGACCGTTCACCATCATACCAAGCTCCCCGCAAGCTTATGAACGAGCGATGCGACAAACGCTTGTCGCATCGCTCGTGGGTCTTCAGTCCTAGAAAGCTGCAGGCTGCGGCTGGCCGCACCCATGGCAGCCATGGCATCCAGCTACGGAAACATCAGGAGCATCGCTGCTCTGCAGCTCGTCGATCATGAAATCCACTTGGCATCCTCCAGATTACGTTTGATGTGATAAAAGAGGCGAGACAGCTGTCTCAGGGCCCCCGAGGCCCCAGCACAGCATATTTCTTGCCCGGCCCGCGATCCCTCCCTGTGACGCAGGACATCGAACCGCCATCGCCGGCCGGCTGATAGCTGGCAGGATTCACAATTTCCTCGGCGCAATGCTCCATCAGCGAGCGGGCCTTACCGGGGGGCCGACTTGACCAACCGGCCGGTCCTGCTATCGCCACAGCCCACGTCCGGGAGGTTGTAGTTTGGGAACGCTGTGTGCTTGGGAACGCTCCGTGCTTTTGGTTGCCAAACACGCTTCCAAGAGTCGTTCGCAGTCCTTCATCGAGCAAGCGCTCTTTCGTTTCCGGTCGAAGCGCTTGGGCGTCTTAATGGCCGTCGCTCAGGGCACGTAGCCGGTGCTAGCGCCTTCAAAGGCGGTAAACAAGGTCGAGCCGGACGCTGCCCGGGCCGCGTGGATCGCGAACCAGTTGCTCAATGGCGAGCTTCCTCTCTTGGTCGTCGATCGCTTGTGCATTTCCGGTGTTTCGCGAGACGCGGCCTCGCGTGATGTCGCGACCGCCTTAGCCGATCCCTACCTCGACTCGGCGCTCTTGCGTGCGCGGCGCGGGCGGAAAACCGCGGCCCTGCTCGAGCTTCAGTACGCGATGTGGCGACGCGCCGCCGAGTCCAAAGGAATTTGTGAGCTGCGCGAACTGGACTGCGAGCGATTCGCCGAAGACTTTTATTTCGCGAACCGCCCGTTCATCTTCCGCGGGGGGGCTGCGGATTGGCGGGCCATTGGCACGTGGTCGCCGGCGTGGTTTCGCGAACGCTACGGTTCCGTTGAGATCGATTACAGTGCCGTCGAGGGCGCCAAACGCTACGCCCGCCAAGGCCCGGATCTCGCGCGGACGACGCTGCGCGAATTTGTCGACCGAATCGAAACCACGGTAGCTAGCAACGAGTACTATCTCACCGCAAGCAGCCGGACCATGACGGTGGGGGGACCGCTCGCAGGCCTCAGCGCGGATATCGCGCCGTTGCCGTTCGCTCCCGAGATGAGCCGAAAATGGACCAGGTCGCTCAACCTGTGGCTCGGCCCCCGTGGAACGCTGACCCAGCTGCACCACGATTTGATAAACGTTTTGTTCGTACAAGTCTGGGGGACCAAGGAGTTCATTTTGGGGCCGTCGTTCGGCCTGCCGCTGATGCGCAACCGCTTTGCCGTCTATAGCGAGATCGATCCGTTGGTGCCGTCACCCGACTCCGAGTCGGGCTCGGCCGATCTTGCCTGGCTGCGGTTCACCGTTGAACCGGGCGACGTGGTGTTCATTCCGGCCGGTTGGTGGCACTGGGTGTACGCCAGCACGGCAAGCATTTCGGTCGGCTTGACGGACGTGAACGTTGCTGGACAGACGGACGAGCTACCCATCATTTCCGGCCGGCTGGTGCTCTCGAACGAGCTTGAAGCGACTTCGGCTGCTCATTGAACGACATGGATGACATCGAAGAATCCAAGTCCGACTGGGAGAACCGCCGCTGGATCGCCGACCGGCTCCTGTCCGGCGTGGCCGAGCGAGCCGTCATCGACGAACTCTGCGTCCTGGGCCTGGCGCCTGCTGCCGCATCCAGCGCCGTTCGAGCGGCGCTCGCCAGCCCGTATATGATACCGGCACTCACGCACGCACGCCGGATCCACAAGGCAGAAGCGCTGCTCCAGTTCTACACTCAGCTCTGGCGGCGTTCGGCGAGCGGCTCGGTGCTGCCAGAAGTCACATCGTTGCAAGCGCCCGACTTCGCCGAGCGGTACTATTACCGCAACCGCCCGGTTATCATCCGCAGCGGCGCGCGCCACTGGCCAGCGGTCGGAAAGTGGACGCCACAATTTTTTAAGGAGAATTTCAGCGACGCACCGGTCGAGTACATGAGTGGTGCCAACCGATATGACGGCGACCGGCGGCGGCACGCCACAATGAGCGAGTTCGTAGACCGTTTGGACGAAACGCCGGCAAGGAACGACTTCTACATCGTCGCGACGAACAGCTTACTCAAGAACCATGGACTTGCCAGCCTGAGTGGCGACTTGGCACCGTTGCCGTTCGCACCGGACATGAATCTTCAAGACCCCTCAGTAACGCGTTTCTGGTTCGGCCCACGCGGGACGATAACGGCACTTCACCACGACATCATGAATGTGCTGTTTGTGCAAGTGTACGGGACTAAGGAGATCGTACTCGCTCCTTCCAGCGCCCTCCCGCTGATCTACAACGATCGTGGGCTGCGCAGTCAGGTTGATCCGATCGCTATCGATCTGCAGCGCTTTCCGCGGGCGGCTAACATCCCGTGGCAGCGAGTCGTTGTGAACGCTGGCGACGTGCTCTTCATTCCCGTTGGGTGGTGGCATTGGGTCTATGCCAAGAGTACGAGCATATCGATCGGGTGCGGAAATTTCAAGGTTGGGTCGGTCTACGACGAATGGCGGTCGGCGGATTTTTCACCCAGAGTGTACGCGCCACCAGTAAAATTGAGAAACGAGATGATTAATTCAAGCGAACGCCCTATCGCGCTCGAGAAGAGCGCGTATGAAGACTTGGCCCGTGCTCTCGAGCCGCTGAACCTCTTCGCCGAGGCCAAAGCGGCCGTAGCAGGCGTCGCGGACGGCGAAGATCGGGAGCAGCTCTTGGGCGAGGTGCTCGACCGGCACCGCCTACCGGTGGTATTTTACGATCTCCTCGCCTATGGAAAGGCCGTCCGGCGTGTCCGGAGCCGTGGGATTCTGGAGGCTCCCAGCGTTTCGGCGATCACGCCGTGGCTGCGCGCACCTTGGGAGCGGTTCACAGCGGATTACCCCATTCGCGCGTTCATTAGGCTCGAGGTGGATGACGCCATGAAGATCGGGCAGCGGCGAACAGAATATCTTCTCGTGGCCGATGTTTTCAAGCCAGGTCGAACGATACTCGCCGAGGTTGAGAGTCAAGCGTTCCTCGACGGATTGGCCGCTTGCGAACCCTTGGAGGTGCTGCTGCGTCGCACTCGCGACGTGAACCTATGGATTGGCTGGCTCCATGCACTTGCGAAGGCCGGAATCGTATTCTGGCTCTCACCGAATTGACGGGGCCGGCAAGGTGAGCCGATCGACGCTGTTCATGCCGGTGGAACTGCAAGCCTACATGGTGGAGACGTCGCTGCGCGAGTTACCAATCCAGCGCCAGCTGCGCAATGACACGTTGGCCATGCCGCGAGCGCAAATCCAAAGTAGTCCGGAACAAGTACAGCTCATGCAGCTCTTGGTTTGCCTAACGCGAGCCAAACGTTGCCTTGAAGTGGGCGTATTCACCGGCTACAGCGCACTCGGAATCGCCTTGGCCCTGCCTCCTGATGGACTACTTGTGGCATGCGAAATCAACGAGCGGCTCGCTTCGATTGCGCGTACATATTGGAAGCAGGCCAAGGTTGACGCGAAGATTGACCTGCGTGTCGGCCCGGCGGTCGAGACTCTCGACATGTTGCTGGCTGACGGAGCAGCGGATACCTTTGACTTCGCGTACATCGATGCAGATAAGACGAACGTCGACAACTATTACGAGCGCACGCTGCAACTCCTTCGCCCGAACGGTTTGATGTCGATTGACAACGTGTTCTGGGGTGGCAGCGTTGCATTGTCGGATGAAGCTGACTCGGATACGGTCGCGGTCAAGGCCCTAAACCGTAAGATCGGCCGGGATCCACGCGTCGATGTCAGCATGGTTCCTATTGGTGATGGCGTTAGCCTGGTTCGAAAGCGCCTTGCCAGCGATCCGCTGGGCGTTACTTGATGCGCGTTTTGTTCTGCACGAGCATCGGAGCGTCTCACATTTTTCCGATAATTCCGCTGGCTTGGGCGCTGCGAGTGGATGGACACGAGGTCCTGGTCGCCACAACCCGAAACTACGCCGGTATCGTGTCGAGCGCAGGCCTCTACGCGGTTGCTATCGCCTCGGACGTTGATTTCGCATCACTACTTACGCCGCTGGCGGATAGTTACTATTCAGGCAGTCCGAACGGGTCGGCGTCGGGATCTGCTGGCCGCCGGCCTTCACGGGTTTCTCTGATTGCGGATGCGCTAACCGATGCTTTGGTGCATGTTGCGGAAGCATGGCGGCCCGACATCATCATCCACGAGCCTCACCAGCCGGGTGGTGCGATCGCAGCTGCGCGACTGGGAGTTCCCAGCGTGGAGCATGGCTGGAGCATCTCGCACATGCGGACCGCCGTCGATTGGTTCACGGAGATGTCGAACGTGCTCAGCCGGCACGGCATCTCGACGCCGCCCGCAGTTTGCGCAGGAATCGACGTGGCACCGCCCAGCATGCGGACCGGCAAGACTCTGGGCTGGCCGATGCGCTATGTGCCGTACAATGGTGGAGTGGTCGTGCCGCCGTGGCTCTGGGAGCAGCGCACTCCAAGAGTCGCCGTGACACTCGGAACATACGTCCCGGTACTTCGAGGCATCGAGGCGATACGGTGGATTGTTGAAGAAGCGGCTGCCTCCGACCTCGAAGTAGTGTTGGCGCTTGGGAAAATCGACATGCAGACCTTCGGCAACCTTCCTCCTAACGTTCGCGTCAGCGGTTGGCTTCCGCTGCACGCATTGCTGCCAACCTGCCGAGCAATCGTTCATCACGCCGGAGCTGGCTCAATGATGGCCGCGCTTCAGGCCGGCGTTCCTCAAATCGCCCTTCCGCAAGGTGCGGACCAGTTCTTCCACGCCGATGCAATAGTGCAACGGGGTGTCGGTATCGCGGCGACTTCTTCCAACGGCGGCGACGCTCTGCGAACGGTTCTGGGCGACGAGCGGTTCGTGGCTGCCGCTCGTGAAGTGAGGTCAGAGATACGTTCTATGCCGCCTCCATCCGATATCGTTGCCAAGCTCGTGTCGCTTGCCACCGGCGATGTGACAACTCCGGTTGCACAGCGACTTACCACCGAAGGGTGAATAAATCGATGATGAATGGTGATTCTGGGCGCAGCTTGAGCAGGTTTTTTCAGCTCGGGGCATTGATCGCATCTTGGACGATCTGCTGCATGGCACTAGTAGCTCGTCCAGTAGGCGCGCAGTCGGTTCCCGACACACGAGTTCCGGTGCTCGCCTTGCAGCCGCCCGCAACCGGCTTCGACAGCGCACAATGGGCCGGCGCCACGGTCCTGCAACTGACACACGACTTCACTTACGCACGAGCGGCAGAGTCGTCAACGAAAATCTACATCGCACAAGACGGGCATGGCCTGAGCGTTGCATTCATTGTATCCCAAAAGCGAGCGCTGATTGCGAACCAAGTGACCAACGGTGTAGGCGTCCTCAACGACGACAACGTCACGATCGACCTGTATCCTCAAGGATCGCAGGGGATTGCCTACACCTTCACCGCGAACGCGCGTGGTGCGCATTATCAGACATCCAGTGAAAATTCCGCTTACTTCCCCCAGTGGTCGAGCTGGGGGCAGAAAACGGCCGACGGTTACGAAGTCGTGATACATCTCCCCTTTAGCATCATGCGAACCGGCGGAGCGGCGACTTGGCGGGCCCAGTTCGAACGATACACGGTTGCCACCAATGCTGTGGATGTTTGGGAGTACGATTCGCGTCAGCGGTATGCCGGCGATCCAGTTTACGCCGGGAGTCTGCGAGGCATAGTCACGAGCACTGGAAACCAAATTGGCAAGACCAAGCCGCGACTGCAGATTTACGGTCTCGGCGAACTCGCGCCACCTGGCAAGGGCGGTAACACGTCACGCGTTGGCGTCGACCTAGCGCTGCCGGTCACCGCAACATCGTCTCTTCTGGGGGCGTTTCATCCAGATTACTCGAACGTCGAGATCGACCAGCAGACAATTGCGCCGAATGCGTTCCCGCGGCGATATTATGAGGTGCGTCCCTTCTTTACCCAAGCGGGTTCAAATTTCAACTACCATGTCGGTGGCAACTCCAACACGCCGCTCACACTGTATACGTCCTCAATTCCAACCTTCAGCAAAGGGTACGCCTATTCAGGAACCAAGGGTAATTTTCGATTTGGAGCATTCGATGCCAGTGGATATTCGCGCGCTGATTCCGCGCAGACTTTGAATTATTCCGTATCCGACTCGAAAACCGCCTTTCACATCAACGCTCAGCGGGTGTCAGTCGATACTCCCTACCTGCACGATGACACGACTACCTTGGGAGGAACCTTTACCGACCAGCGTTCGCACGCGTATGTTCGCGCGTACTTCGGTCAGGACCGCGGGTCCCGCGTAACCGAGCCTAGGGCAGGCGATTACTCGGAGGTTGGGCTTGGTTACGTTACAAAGACAACCTTTGCGAGCTTAGATTTGCAAAACATCGGGTCGCAGTTCTTGCCGGTGGACGGCTATGTAACGCAACCCGATATCGTCGGCTATTTTGGAGCATACTCGCAGACAATCAATTTTCCGTCGAAGTCGTGGCTTCACGATATGTACATCGATTCGTATCTTGGTCGCTATCACGATCATGCCAACCATCTGGCGCAAACTGACGGCGGTTGGAAAGTACGGTTAGACGCGCGTAATTTACTTGTATTCCAGCTATCTGACGATAGAACCGGTATCCAGGCATATACCGGCGAGTTCTTGCCGTTCAACGCTACCGGCGTGCTGCTCGGCTACAAGATTTCGACTTCCACCCCGGCCGCGATTTCATTTAGTCACGGTCCATATTATCGCGGGTCCCTTTTCACGTGGTCCTATGAGGCTTCTCAGCAGATCCGCCGTAACATCAACGTGCGACTCGCTGCGCTTGAGAACTCGTACTCATCGCCGTTGCAAGCCGAGCCGTTGGCCAGGCAATGGCTCGAGCGGGCCAGTATCGATTGGCAGTTTAGTCGGACTGCGTCGTTCGATTTGGGCATGCGCCAAATCATCGGTCGCAATCTGCCAAATTCGTATCAGCCTCCACATCTGCCGGTGCCGGGCAAAGATTGCGGACGGATAAATGGCTTTTCTCCCTTCGACTGCGTGCATGCGACCAATGTTAGTGCAGCGTTTCATTTTCTGTCTGCGCACAACGAGTTCTATGTCGTATATGGTGATGCCAACCGCATCGTCACGACGCCAGCGCTCATCGTGAAGTGGATTCGATACATCGGCGCTACGAAGGGTACGTAAAGTGATTGACGGCTACCGTTGTAGGCCGAACGATTGTCCCGATGAAGCGGTCGGTGCCAATCTATAACGAATCTGTACATGATCGCGCGCCAGAGCTGGTGACCGGCCGCGGTACGTAGACAGCTCTCCGAACAAGCCAGCGGTCCGATCGACCTCGGCAAGGCCCTCGCTGATGGTCGCGACGTCGCGCTGGTGCTGGTGATCGAGCCCCTATAATCTGATCCATGGAGAATTGTGG
>JALYIG010000408.1 GCA_030775885.1 Acidobacteriota bacterium
TGTCTCAAGAGCGAGACATGGGGCAACCATCTTTGTGGCGGAGGTCAGACGTGGGCCACCCGCCTTCGTATGTCATTTCGCCCTCGGAGTTGCAGAGGTGCCGGCTATGCTTGCACCGATAGCTCGAAGCTCGATGCCCTCGCGGCGAATGGTTTCAGTCTGCACTTGCTCACCCGCACGCTTGCCCGCAGCTGGACGGGTGGCTACAACAGTCGCAGCGAGATAGACGTGGCTATCGGAGCCACCAGGATCCATTGTGCTGATCGCAAGAAAATGGCGTCCGTCAAGCGGAACGATCTGCTCGGCTCCATGCCGAGCTGCTCCCCAAAAGACTGGAAGTCCGCCCATCGTCCTCTGGCGGATCTCGGCAGTGTACGTCGAAGGAGGCGTACCATCGGGCGCATCCGAGATTTGTGAGTACATCCACCGGTGCGCTCGCCTGTCGAAAAAGTACCTCTGGTCTACACCCACTGGGCTTGCAGACTCCGTCTGACCGAGTTCAGTCAGACCTTTTGGAGCCACAATCTCCTGAAGAACTACGCCCGGAGGTTGATCATCATCGACAGCCGTTGCGGGACTGTGGATCTCGAACTCTTTCACCATCTTCGCACCACGAAACCATCCGCCGCGGGTCGGATCGACAACAGGCTTCTGCGTCACCTTCCAGTCCGACGGATACCAGAACGAAAATCCGAAGTCGGTGTCCGTAAACCGCCTCATTTTTCCGGATACGGACCCCTGCGCTTCCGCTGATAGAGCAGCGCAAGCCAATGTTCCGAATGCGAGGACTATTACAAATCGCCTCGCGCACCAACGCTCGGTGTGGATTCCTCCTGCCATAGCTTACATATTACGCAAGAAGCCGCTGTGGCAAGCAGTTGAAGCGGCCTCTCATCTAGCCTGAAAATACGATCCTTCGAAGGCGGGCGAAACCGCTTCACTCCGACCACTGGGGGCGCCGCCAGCTTCGCACCTCTCAAGGCTAACGATCGAAGGCTGCGGTTTGTGGGCTGATAGCGAATCGAACCTCGCACGTCACGAACCGCCTTGAAATCGGGCTTTTCGGCAACTGAGACTGCCAGGGCATTCTGACCTTAAACCCCGTTCGGGCGTTAGGAATCAGCTGGGCAAATACTGTCACGCTTTGAAGGAACTCTGTGGAACAGTCTGGTTACACTGAGCTGTAGCGTGGGACTATGGCAAACCAACAAAACAAGATCGATCGTAGTCGTTCTCTCTGGAGGACGGTGTCGGAAGCCGGTCTGGCCGTGAATGGCAGCGTCTACAAGATGAATCAGGTCCGCGTATTAGTAGTCGAGCGGAGCAAGTTTACCTGTTTTTCGCCTCTCGGCGAGATTGAGAAATCGGATCACGATGTCTTCGGCGAGAGCGGCAGTAGATATGAATTCGTCGGACTTTTCCAGACTCCACCCCAATTCCCGCGCACGAGAAATATCGGGCTTGTATTTTGTCGTTTTGAGAACCTTCGGCTCGCGGATGTAGTATCGCCCCGTCTCGCTTGGCAGAATTAGCCTGCCGTTGTATTCAGCAAAGGGAAAGGCACTGTTCTGCATGATATTGGCGAAGGGTTGGTTCCACCAAAAGCCCGCTCCCACTTCAGAATCAGTGATTATGCAGCCCATACTCGTGGGTTGTCGCCTCAAGTCGAGCTCACAAGCAACCTGCACATGGCCGGCGGTCGATATCTCATCGCATTTGGCTTTGATTGTCTCGAAGAGAGCCTTGACCTCGTTGTGGACGGCTGACATGCCGAAACTCTGCTCAATGGATGAGCGGGCGCGACGATACTCTTCATCCTGCCGGTAGAGCTCCGCGCGCTTGAAAGCCGTCATCGCAGAGGGATTGCCGCCACCTTCGAGAACGCGGGCTTTGATGATGCCTACGACCTGTTCCGCGCCAAAGTCCTCCCAGTTGTAACGCACATAGTTCGGGGGCAGCCATCCGGGCAGCGTACTGGTGCGATCCAAGGTCACGAAGAAGAGCCTTTTCCATTCACCGTTGAAGCACGCTTCCTTGATAGCAAGCTCCTCAATGGCGGTCCATCTCGTTTTCCCCCACCCTTCACGGAAGAGGACGAGCATGACCCGAGAATCCTCATAGAAGGGAGTCCGCATCGTTTCCATGCCGTCCGTTCCGGCAAGCTCTTTCTGGCGCTCCGGAAAGAAGAAGACCTTGAGTGTCTCGCTTAACTGGCGACTGAGTTCGGCGGCGATACCCTCATCGCTCGCAAGAAACGAGATAGCAATGTCGTACTTAGGATTGTCTAAAGCCAAGGTCTTTCCTCGTGCTGCTCGGTGGTGCTCACGCGCTGTTCAACATCTCAGGCCCGTTGGTGAACCTGAGGATTCTAGACTTCGATTCGTAACAGCTTCAATTCGACGGTTGCCAGACGACTTTGCCGGTTTTGTCCACATAACCACTTTTGGCCTCATCTCCCTTGCCGATGGTGATGCTCGCAACGCCGTTCTTGAAATCGCCTGCGTTGTCATAGATAGGATTGATTACGAAATGCCCAGTGTGGTCGATGAACCCGAATTTACCGTTATAACCAGAGCCTTGCGCCCAGTCGCACTTGCCAATGCATACCTGCGCGAGACCCTCGTGGAAGTCGGAGGCAACTCCAAACTGCGTCGGGATAATAGGTTTTCCGTCCAAGTCTATATAGCCCCGACTGGACGAAGCGGAAGTATCCAGGCCACTACAACCATCTCCCACACATACCGAGGCGAGACCCTCCCTGAAGCCGGAAGCGGCGCTATATTGGGGGGTTACAACTATCTTGCCGGCCGTATCAATGAATCCCCATCGGGAATCCCCAGCTTTCGCAAACCAGTCGCACGGCTTCCCAATGCAAACGACCGCACGCCCCTCAGAAAACTGTTCTGCATCATCGAATTGCGGGTTGACGACGAGTTGCCCCTTATCGTTTATGTAGCCCCACTTGCCTGCGACTTTCACGGGTAGGAGTGTCGGCGATTCTATTGGCGACGACACAGACAAAGGCGTGTTCCTGTCTGTGGAGGAATGCGGGGAACACCCTGCAAGATTGAGACAAGCGAAAAGCAATGGGAACGCCGCTACTTTGATCATGGTTGACTAAAGCATTGTAGTGGACCCTGGCCCAATCGCGTTTCGTGTCTGTTCGTTGGTCGTACTGCCTCTGAATCGGGCTTTCAGCTAACTACGGCGTTGTCGGTGGCCGGGTCGTTCGCAGTGGATGAAACCCCGTATTACATGCGCAACGATCTGTGCCGACGCTCACACCCTTCTCTTGTAAATTTCTCGTACCCTCACACAATGGAGAATTCAATCGTTTGGCTGCTGCTGCTTCCTCTGGCTGTGTTCGTCATTTTGTTCTTTCGTCTTCGGAGGACGCACCGGGCAGAGAAAGAGGTTAGCGCTGCCTTGCGAGCAGAAAATGATGCCCTCGCAAAGTTCCGTACCATCCTGGATGCAACAGCAGAAGCGGAGCGACTACTGACGGAAGCGCGCCTGCAGTCGGACAAGGCGACGCAAGTTGCCGCCGCCGCACTGTCAGAGGCACGTCAGAATGCTGAGCGTGTAAAGCAACAGGCTGAGCAAAGCAGCACTGAGGAGCTTTTGCAGGCCCGTCTTGAAGCAAAGACATTGCGTTCGCGAGCCCAGACAGCGTTACGCAAACTGGTACTC
>JALYIG010000409.1 GCA_030775885.1 Acidobacteriota bacterium
GTACTACCTCTGGTGCGATCACCGGGCTGCAGGTGAGGCGGCGGAGATCACACGCGCAGCCCACGCCTTCCATGGCGGCATTGGTTTTGAAGGGATAGCCTGGTGCGGAGGCGTTTACAGCTCCGAGTGGGGCTGGTCGAAACTGCTGCACTGGCTGCGCCACAACCCTGAACTCCGACCGAAGTTCGTCACCGCGCTCGAGCACTGTGACATGGTCGCCGCGACTCTCTGCGGTGTCACCGACCCCAACGAAATCCCCCGCAGCATCTGCGCCATGGGTCACAAATGGATGTGGAACCCTAAGTGGGGAGGACTGCCGCCGGAGGAATTCCTTACCGCCGTCGACCCTCTTCTCGCAGGCGTACGCGACAAGATCGCCGGGCACTACAACACGTCGGACAAGATAGCCGGACACCTCTCTGAAAAATGGGCGAACGCCCTGGGCCTGTCGGTAGGCATACCCATTCCGACCGGAGCTTTCGACGCTCACTGGGATGCCATCGGCGCAAACATCCGCCTCGGCGATGTGGTCAACGTCATCGGCACATCCACCTGCATTATCGGTCTCAGCGACAAGCAGACGCTTGTGCCCGGAGTCTGCGGCGTCGTCCCCGGTTCGGTCGATCCGAAACAAGTCGGGATCGAAGCCGGCATGTCCGCGGTCGGCGATGTCTTCGCCGCCATCGCGAAACGCGCTGGCACAACCGTCGCCGCTCTCTCGGAAGAAGGCGCGCATCTCAAGGCCGGACAGACCGGACTGCTGCGCCTCACCTGGGACAACGGAGACCGCACCGTGCTGGTCAATCCGGCACTCGGCGGAGTCACCTTCGGTTGGAACCTGCACCACACCGCCGCGGACGAACTTCATGCGGCCGTCGAAGGCTCCGCGCTGCACACCCGCATCATTTTCAACCGCATGGAGGAGAATGGAGCGCCCATCCACCGCGTCATCAACGGCGGAGGCATTCCCAAGCGCAACGCCAAGCTAAACCAGATCTACGCGAACGTCCTGCGCAAGCCGGTCCTCGTGCCCGAAGGCGACGTTACGTCGCTCGGCTCCGTGATCATCGCGTTCCTGGCTGCCGGCGATTTCAAGTCAATCGAAGAGGCGCAGGACGCACTCTGCCCACCGTTTAAGACCTTCACGCCCGAACCCATTGAGTCCGCCCGCTACGACCGCCTCTTCAAGCTGTTCCACGAAGCGTACTTCGCGCTTGGCACGATTGACGCGAAACCCGGGTCGCTTGGCAACATCCTGCCCGAACTACAGGCCATTCGGCGCGACGCTACCAAAGCAGCGGGATGACGCAGATCAGAAGCCGCACGACAGCTCAAACGGGAAGAACGACAAGGTCCCGTCCGAGCGCTGGTATTTGAGTGTCAGGTTCGTCGATCCATTGATGGTTGAGGCGACCGCTGTGCCAGTTGTGTCCCGCTTTGAGCAGCCTACCTTAAACGAAGTGATTGGCCCCTTCCACTCGCTCTCCGTCGTAAAGTCTTCGGTGAACCGCTGCAGCGGGTAGTCCTTGTACTTGTCGGGATGCTGCTGCCAGTCAGCATCGTTATAGAAGATGCCGTATGCCTTCGGATAGTCCTGCCCTTTGAGCGCCGTCAGAAAGGTTTTGACCTTATGCTCCACCGGAAGATTGATGAAGAGCCACCCGTGTCCAAGCAGAAATCCAGCGACCGTGAGCAGCACGATGAGCACAAACACTGAGCCTGACCCGACCAGGATGTTGCGCTTCCGGGTTTCCTTCTGCACATCAAATTCAGGTGCATTCAGCAACGTCATCGCGCTGGACCTCCGTTCGATCCCGATTTCTATTAGACACCGAAGCCGCCTGCGAGGTGCCCGAAGCTGAAGATTTCATCGCCAACCAAAGGCGCCCTCGAAGAACTCGAACTCTTTTGCCCCGTCGATGGCATATACCGACACAACGTCGAATCGCACCGGAATGGTCTTCCGCTCGCTCTCCGGGAAACTTCGAAGGTAAACCGTGGCCAGGCCGCGCAACATGTTGCGCTTGTCCTCGTCGACTGCCGATTCGGCTGGCATCAGACCGCGTGACGACCGAGTTTTCACCTCCACAAAGCACAGCTTGCCGCCGTCCCAGCCGATCAAATCGACGTCGCCGCGCATTTTCGAGCTCGTCCATCGATGCGCGACCACAGTGACGCCGCGGCGCCTTAGTTCGAAGAGGGCAGCCCGTTCACCGCTCAGACCGGTAGCAAGATGGGGAGCGGTCGTAGGAGATCGGCGCGTCCGGGCACCCAGGCGATCCAGCCGCGCAAGTCCCCGTTTCTGCGCATCGATCCACCACCTCGCGAGTTTGCCCGCCTTCGCCATGCAGGAGGATGATATCCCATTACGGGACCAGGTTGCAGTGGCCCAGGGCCAGCCCCGATCACGGCAAATATTGAAGAGAGTAGGAGTTGGACGGTTCGATCGGGCCGTGCAGAATGCCAAGTTCCTTCAGTTGGTCGTACTCGCCCCGCCACCGCGCCGACGTCATGTACCCGGGCTGACCGGCTGGCGAACTGCCGCCGGTGACGAAGCCTCCGTCGCGCAGAGCCTGGGCGGTGTAAGCCTCCTGCGCGGGGTTCAACGCCGGATTAAGTTGCAGCAGATGTGCGTTCGTGGCGGCGGGATCGCTGAGGTAAGCCTGCCAACCCTTGAGACTGGCTCGAATGAATTTGGTCAGCAGGTCTGGATGACGCAGGCTAAAGTCCTGTGAGGTGAACTGCACGCGGTAAGGGTCGTACCCGGACGAACTGATCAGGATCGTGCGAACATCGGCGCCCGCCTGTTTCGCGAAGAACGGCTCGCTGGTAATGAATATCTGCTGCACGTAGTTTGGGTCGGCGAGGAAGTTTGCAATCGAGAGCGTCGACGGAATCTGGCGCACATTGCGCAGCTTATAGCGGCTGATGACGTACTTCAGCCAGGTCGCTCCGGTCTGCGCCGCGATGGTATGGCCTTCGAGGTCGGCAAAAGCATGGATCGGCGAATTGGCGTGGACCATGATGGCCTGCGGATCATGTTGCATCGTTGCCGCAACAGCGACCAGAGGCAGACCATTCGAATCCCACTCCATCACCTGGTCGCTGGAGCCAAGGGCGATGTCGGCCTGCCCGTTCGCAACCAGCTGTGCAGCGCTGCCAAATTGGGGCAACGGCAGGATGGTGACATCGAGCCCCTCGGCCTTATAGAAGCCCAGCAATTGCGCGGCGTAGAACCCCCCGTGTTCCGGTTGCGGGTACCAGTCCAGTTGAAAGCGGACTGGCTCCAGGCCGCCGCTATTGGCTTGTGATTTTCGACCGTGGCAACCGCTCAATGCGAATCCAATGAGGACAAGAAATGCCGCAACGGGAATGAGTTTCTTTGGATTCAACGCTGGCCTCTTGGGTTTGGTTTATTGGTTGAAAGTTATCACGCAACCGGTTGAGATTCATTCGACTTTCTTCGCGCCCCCAGTCGCGCGGAGAGTGCGAGCAGCCGTTCATCGCCTTCCGTAGCCGCCACTAACTGCATTCCGCCCACCGCGCACGGGATGGTGACGACTGGAACTCCGGCGAGACTGAATGGCGCCGTGTAGCGCAAAGTCCGGGGGCGAGTCTGGCTGTGGTCCGCCCCGGCGTCCAGCTTCGCCAGAGGTGCGGCGGGCAGGAGTATCAACTCGTGTTCAGCGAGCAGTGCGTCCATGCGGGTGCGGAACGAGCGATGGCGATGACGCAGAAGCGTAATCTCTTCCTGGCCGATGCTCGCGCCCCACTCCAGCCGCTGCTGGATGGAGGGCTCGATCTGGTCGAACTGCCCGGCGTGAATTCGGGCGGCCTCGAATGCCTGAATAGGAGCCAGAATCTGGAAAGCGTCCGCCCACCACGACGTGTCGATTCGGCTGGCGCGGAGGCCAAGCGATTCAAGTTCGCGGACTGTGGCCTGCAAAGAATCAGCGATGCGCGGGTCGCAGTCGTGGAGAAACGCGTCGTCGACGTAGGCGAACCGAGTATAGGGATCGGGCGGGGCGGGTTCAGTCGGTGCGAACAGACTGCCAAGCAAAGGCGCATCCTCCAGATTGCGGAACAGACAGCCCATGGTGTCGAATGACTCGGCCAGGTGTGCGCCGCCGCGCCAGTCGCCGCGACCAATGGAGGCGCGATAGCCTGCCAGTCCGCAGAGCGCTGCTGGTACGCGGACGGAGCCGCCGGTGTCGGTGCCGATGGCGAACACTGCCGAGCCCTCCTGCACGCTGGCCGCCGCGCCTGAGGAGGAGCCTCCAGTAAGCGCGGTCGGATCCCATGGTTGGAGACAATCTCCGTACTCGGCGTTCTCGCCGGTGATGCCATACGCCAGGGGATGAAGATGCGTCTTGCCGGTGATGACGGCGCCGGCGGAGCGCAGTCGCTCCACTAGCCACGAATCCGCTGCAACAATCCCGTTCAGATCACGGTAGAGGTGGGTGCCGCAGGTCGTAGGCGCGCCAGCGACATCGAATAAATCCTTCACGGAGACAGGCAATCCCCAGAGTGGACCCCGACCGTCGCCGAACTCGCCGCCCGACCCGCGCGGCATCGCCTCTGCGTGCGCCGCCTCCTCCAGCGTCCAGGCCACGTACTGCCAGAGGTAGGTGTTGTGGTTCAGATTCTGATTGGATCGCGATAGAGCGAGCACAGCTAGCGACGTCGGCGTTTCCGAGCCATCGGCCAGTGCTGAGCGCATACCTCGGAGGGTCCATAGCGTTTCGGTCATATCAAGATTGTAGGCAGAGATTACTGAACCGTCACTGTCAATAGGATTGGAAACTCATACAAGTTGGGAGTCTCCGGCGCGTCGTGCTAAGTTCAACTATGGGCGCAGATTCGGCCAGTTCACGGCGTCAAAAAACAGTTGCTTCCGCCGGAGCGCTCGACGAGCAGCGAATGGCGGCGATCGCGTCGTTCACGGCCCGATCGATGAGCACAGCCCGGCCACGCCCCTTCGGCGCTTCCATCGTTCACACCCAAACAGGCAAGCCGTTGCTGCGCACGCTCAACGCGGTCGCCCAGCAGTGGGATCCGAGCGCGCATGCCGAGGTGCGTGCGATCCGCATGGCGACCAAGCGGCTCAAGACTCTCTCGCTGGCGAGCTACACGCTCTACACCACATGCGAACCCTGTCCCATGTGTATGAGTATGGCGCTGTGGGCGGGCCTCGATCGCGTGGTGTACGGCGCGACCATTGAAGACGCAAACCGCCATTGCAACCAGATTCAGATTCCCGCCACCGAAGTGGCGTCACGCAGCGATATGACCTGCGTGGTCGTTGGCCCGGTCCTGCGGGAGCAATGCTATGCTCTGTTTACTCACCCCCAGATGCAGCGTGCTTTTCGTCTTTGGTCCACCCGCAAGCGCAAATAGCTGAACGTCAATTCGATACGAGAGGTCTACCGAGTGGCAGACGAACTTGCAGCGGGGCTGTCTGAAGTCATCGGCGACACAACGCGCGTGCTGACCGCGCCGGCGGTGCTCGACCGCTTGTCGCACGATTTTTACTGGTACTCGCCTGTGCTGAAGCCGCTGCTGGTAGACAAGACGGCGGAAGTCGCAGTGCAGCCTGTTAATGCGGACGAGGTCTTGGCGGTGCTTCGCTTCGCCCGCAAGCATGGCGTGGCTGTGACTACGCGTGGCGCGGGGACAGGGAACTACGGGCAATGCGTTCCGCTCGAAGGTGGAATCATGCTCGACTTGTCGATGATGGACAAACTGGAAGAGATTACTGTCGACGGCGTCGCAGTCTGCCAGCCCGGCCTGCGCCTCGGCGCGCTTGAGACAGAGGCACGCAAGCTGGGATGGGAGTTGCGCATGTACCCGTCGACGCTGGTGAAGGCATCGGTCGGCGGCTTTCTTGGCGGCGGCTCGGGGGGCATCGGGTCGGTCGCACACGGGGGCCTGCGCGATTTCGACACGGTTCGTGCGTTCGAGGTTGCAACCATGGAGGAAGAGCCGCGGCTGGTACTCCACGAAGGCGCCGCGGTGCATGAAATTCTGCACGCGTGGGGCACCAACGGCGTGCTCACTCGCATCTGGTTTGCGCTGACGCCGGCGGTTGAGTGGACACAGGTCACTGCGGCATTCGATAGCTACTTCGAGGCGTTTGACTTCACCGAGTCGATTGCGACCGATGTGAAGTGGACCAAGCGCCTCGCGACTGTATTTGAGTGGCCCATTCCGTCGTACTTCACTCCGGTGAAGCAAGTGGTACGCGAAGGGAAAGCGCTTGCGCTCATCATGATTGCGACGTCACAGCTCGACGAACTACTCGCCGCCGTGCAGAAATCCGGGGGCGACACGACGTTTACCGGCGCGTACGTTGGGCCTCGGACGCAGCCTTTGCTCAGCGACTATGCGTGGAACCACACCACGCTATGGGCGATGAAGGCCGATCCCGCCTTCACCTATCTGCAATGCGGCTTCTCGCCGGACAACTGTCGTGAGCAATTCCGGCTGTTGCGGGAACGATACGGGGACGAAATTCTCTTCCACATTGAATTCATGAAAAACGGCCAAGGAGTAGTGATCCCCGGCGCCATTCCTGTGGTGCGCTTCACCACGGAGGATCGTTTGAACGACATGATCACGTATTGCCGGTCGATTGGCGTGGTCGTAGCAAACCCGCATGTAAATTACCTCGAGGACGCCGGTCGATATCGCGCGGACAACATCCAATTACGGGCAAAGGAAAAGTACGATCCCCTCGGCCTGCTAAATCCCGGCAAAATGATGAGCTTCCGGCGCGAGGTGGCTTCGCAGTGAAAACTTGGATTCCGGATGCGCGCAACTTCGCCTACCTGACGTGGAAGCAGGTCGACGCACTGCCGCGAGAGCGCACGCTGCTGGTGTTGCCAACCGCCGCGATCGAGCAGCATGGGCATCACCTGCCCCTCGCGACCGACACGCTGATCAACAACCTGGTACTAGGCAAAGCGCTGGCGCAGATCCCCGCGGACCTGCCGATCTATGCGCTGCCGCCCATCTGCTACGGCAAAAGCAACGAGCACATCGGCTTCCCGGGAACTCTTTCGGTGAGTGCAGCGACGTTCATGGCGGTCCTCCACGATCTCGGCGCGAGCATAGCGGCAGCCGGGTTCCAGAAGCTTGTGCTCTACAACACGCATGGCGGCAACACATCGCTGGTCGATGTAATGGCGCGCGACCTGCGAGCGGAGTTCGGTTTGCAAACCTTCTCGCTGTTCGGCTCCGGCGGCGCTGCCCACGATGGCGTGAGCGCCCAGGAAAAGGCCTACGGCTTCCATGCTGGCGAAGTGGAGACAGCCTATCTGCTGCATGGAACACCCGAGCTTGTGCACACCGACCAATACACGGCCAACTACATTGCCCGCGTCGACAGCCCGGAGCTGCTAAAGCCGGAAGGCTCGTCGGCGAACTTCGCGTGGCTGACGCAGGACGTTGCGCCTAGCGGTGTACTTGGAGATCCAGTCGCCGCCACTGCTCAAAACGGTGGGCGATGGGTGAATGCGGCAGCTTCGCGCATCGCGGAACTTCTGCTGGCAATGTACAACTTCGAGCCGAGGCATGGAGCCTAGATGGAGCTGGTCGACTGCGGCAACGGAGTGCGGCTGGAACGCGGAGTCAAGTGCCGGGTGAGCGACGGTACTATGCTCGTCTCGGACCACTACTATCCTGCGGGCGAAGGACCGTGGCCAACCCTGCTGATGCGGCAACCGTACGGGCGAGATATCGCATCGACCGTGGTATACGCACATCCGGCATGGTTTGCGCGCAAGGGATACCACGTCGCAATCCAGGATGTGCGCGGGCGTGGGGAATCTGAGGGTGCGTTCTATCCCTTCCGGCATGAGGCGCGCGACGGGGCGGAGACGGTCGCCTGGCTGCGCGAACACGCGGCCTGCAACGGGCGTATTGGGATG
>JALYIG010000410.1 GCA_030775885.1 Acidobacteriota bacterium
GCCCAGGGGAGCCGGACCTTGTGAGGGTCTTTGGGCGGGACTCCGTTGGCGAGTTTGATGTGCCGCGTCTCATGCATCGGGCCGTCCGGGGAGGAGCGCTGCATCTCGAAGGAGGAATCGAGATGCACTTGTTCCGCGAGTACGCCGCTTTGGAAGCGCTGAGACAGGACGGTCTCGTCGGCGATGAAAGCGGGGATGGATTGTTTGAATTCGGCGACGTTGTCACGGATGTGGGCGAGGATTGCATCGACGGTAAGGGCTGGCTGCTGGGCGGAGCAGGGGAGGGCGGCGAACAAAAGGACGAGCGCGATATTTCTGGGAGTCATGTCGCGATGATTCTATAGCTCTCCGCGACGGGATGCAGCGGGCCTGGCTACAACAACGGCAAAGGCAGGTCGTGGCGGATTGAACTTCTTCGATCCCACTCATCGCGATGAGACTGCGATGAATGGGGCACCCGGCACCCGGGTTTGGGAGTCCGAACGGCAACTACGGAGATTCTGGCCCTTCCCGCTGCTCAGGGTCAGAATGACGACATTTCCGCGCGCGTCCGAGTTAGACTCCGAGCTCGGTGCGGATGGCGTTGGCTATGGCTTGGGAGTGGTGCTGCATCAGGGGTTCGGATTCGGCTTCGATCATTACTCGGGCGAGCGCTTCGGTGCCGGAGTAACGGATGACTACGCGGCCGGAGTCGGCGAGGGCAGCTTCGGCGGCGGCGATGGCGGCGGCTACGGTGGCGATCTGGTCGAGCGGGCGCTTCTCGCGGACGTGGACATTGACGATGACCTGGGGGAAGGTCTTGAGGTCGGCGGTCAGTTCGGCCAGCGTTTTGCCGGACTGATGCACGATGTCGAGCAGCAGCAGTGCGGTTAGGATGCCGTCGCCGGTGGTGCTGCGGCCGCTGAAGATGATGTGGCCGGACTGTTCGCCGCCGAGGGCTGCTCCAGTGGAGAGCATCTGCTCGAGGACGTACTTATCGCCGACTGGGGCGCGGAGCATTTTGATGCCGGAACGTTTGAGGGCGGCTTCGAGGCCCATGTTGGACATAGTGGTGGCGACTACAGTGTCGTTGGTGAGGAGACTGAGGGCCTGGAGGTGGCGGGCGGCGAGCAGGAGGACGGCGTCTCCGTTGACCACTTTGCCATTCTCGTCGGCGAAGAGGGCTCGGTCGGCGTCGCCATCGAAGGTGATGCCCATGGAGGCTTTTTGGGCGAGGACTTCTTTGGCCACGATCTTTGGGTGGAGGGCGCCGCAGTTCGCGTTGATGTTGCGGCCGTTGGGGGAGGCATGGGTGAGGATGACTTCCCCTCCACCCTTGGAGTTGAGTTGGGCGAAGAGCTGGGGGGCAATTGCGGAGGCGGCTCCGTTGGCGCAGGCGACTACGATGCGGCGGCCGGCGAGCGAGAGATCGGGGACGGCGTCGAGCAGGAAGCGGATGTATTCGGTGCGGTCGGCTTCGTTGACGGGGGGCGGGGTGGCCGTGGTCCGATCCCAGGTCTCAAAAGCGAGACCTGGGGCACCCGATTTTGTGGTGAATTCGACGTGGCGGAAGATTTCGGTTTCGATGGCTAGCTCGGTGGAGTCGGCGAGTTTGAAGCCGTCGGGCCCGAAGAGCTTGATGCCGTTATCCTGCCAGGGATTGTGCGAGGCGGAGATGACGATGCCGGCGGAGAACCCGTGGGCTTTGGCGAGGAAGGCGACGGCGGGCGTGGTGATGACTCCGGCGGACTCGACTTCTGCGCCACCGTGGGTGAGGCCTGCGGTGAGGGTGGCGGCGATCCAGTCGGAGGACTCGCGGGTGTCCTGGCCGATCAGGACGCGGGGGGCTTTGGCGTGCGCGGCGGGTGCGAGGTGGTGGGCGAGTGCGAGGCCTACGGCGTAGATGGTGGCGGGGTCGAGCGGGGCCTGGCCGGCGACGGCGCGGATGCCGTCGGTTCCGAAAAGCTTCTTCATCGAGTGAATCTCCGTATCTATTATCAGTGCGATTGGTGTGTTAAGGTAGCCTTACAAGTACATCTTCCGCGTAGCAGCCGAGGTTCCGAGGGCTTGGTGTTGCGCGCGCAAGAAGAATTTCAGGACATATGAGGGTGGATGGGAATACAGGTATCTCTCAAACACCGGACAGAGTACCGGTACGATAAAGCGGTTTTACTTGGGCCCCAGGTTATCCAGTTGCGCCCGGCTCCGCATTGCCGCACGCCGATTCTGAAGTACGGGCTGCGGGTGCTGCCGGCGGACAACATTTTGAAGTGGCAGCAGGATCCGTATTCGAACCACTTGGCGCGAGTGCTGTTCCAGGGGAGGACTGCGCAATTTGTGGTCGAGGTGGACCTGGTTGCGGAGCTGAGCCCCTTCAATCCATTCGACTTTTTTCTTGAGCAGAGCGTTGTGGATTATCCGTTTGAGTATCCCGCGGATGTGCGCGGGGATGTTGAGCCGTATCTTGCGACGGAAGCGGAAGGGCCGCGGCTGCGGGCGTTTCTTGCGGGGTTTGCGGGTGTGCGGCAAGGGACGGTGGGGTTTCTTGCTGACCTGAACCGACGCGTGCGCGACGAGATTGGGTACACGACGCGGATGGAGCATGGGGTGCAGACGTGCGAGCAGACGCTGGAACTTCGTCTGGGGTCGTGCCGGGATTCGGCGTGGCTGCTGGTGCAGGTGCTGCGGCATCTGGGGATTGCGGCTCGATTTGTGTCGGGGTATTTAATTCAGCTTGCGGGCGAAGAGGGTGGGGATGGGCCGGCGGAAGATTCTGCGGACTTACATGCGTGGGCGGAGGCGTATTTGCCGGGAGCGGGATGGATCGGGCTGGATTCAACGTCGGGGCTGTTTGCTGGCGAGGGGCATATTCCGCTGATGTGCACACCGACGGCTTCGAAGGCTGCGCCGATTTGGGGAACGGTTGAGCCCGCCAATTCCGAGTTCCTCTACTCGATGACGGTGCGGCGGTTGAACGATGTACCGCGGTTGAAGCGGCCGTTGAGCGATGAAGACTGGGCCGGGGTGGAAGAGCTTGCGCAGAAGGTGGACGCGGACCTGGCTGCGGAAGATGTTCGGCTGACGATGGGCGGCGAGCCGACTTTTGTGGGACTGGATGATGCGGAGAGTCCGCAGTGGAATATCGATGCGCCCGGGCCGGAGAAGCGGGCTCGAGGGCTGGCGCTGATTCAGCGGCTGCGGGAGCGGGTTGCTCCCGGCGGGATGCTGCTGTACGGGCAGGGCAAGTGGTATCCGGGCGAGGCTCTGCCGAGGTGGGCGTTGAGTTGCTACTGGCGGGCCGATGGGGTGCCGGTGTGGGAGAAGCGCGAGCTGATTGCGGATGAGGATAAGGAGTATGGGCTGGGTGTGGGCGATGCGCTGAAGTTTGGCGAGGCGTTGACGCGGCGGCTGCAGGTGAGCGTGGAGAATCTGCTGCCGGCATATGAGCCGGGGACAGATGCGGCGGCAGTGGCTGGATATGTGCTGCCGCTGCGGCGGAGACAGCCGGAAGGAAAGCTGAGCTGGTCGAGCCAGTTGTGGTTTGAGCGGCCGGAGCGGCTGGAGTTATTTGCGGGAGATTCGCCGATTGGGTTTCGCATTCCGGTGGAAGCGGTGCCGTGGGTGGCTCCGGATGAGCTGACGTACGAGCATGAGGCTGCGCCGTTTGAAGACCGGGTGAAGCTGCCGGCGCGGGCGCCGAGGAAGGCGAGTTTCTTTCGCATAGAGCCGCCGGCCGATCCGCTGCCTCCGCTGTCGAGTACAGCGGAGACGGCGACAGAGTTGATTCGGCCATCGCTGTGCGTGCAGGCGCGTGGCGGGCGGGTGCATGTGTTCCTGCCGTATGCGTCGAACCTGGCGGATTACCTGGATGTGGTGGCGGCGGTAGAGGACACCTGCCGGCATCTGGATATGCCGGTGTGGATTGAGGGATACACGCCGCCGGCCGATCCGCGGTTGCGGTTCTTCAGTGTGACGCCGGACCCGGGCGTGCTGGAGGTGAACCTGCCTCCGGCGAGTAGTTGGGTGGAGTTGGAATCGCTGAACACAATGCTGTTCGAAGAGGCTCGTGCGGAACGGCTGACGGCGGAGAAGTTCAACTACGACGGCGGGCA
>JALYIG010000411.1 GCA_030775885.1 Acidobacteriota bacterium
CCTATGACGCGAATGGAGTTGCTTGCCTGGACTCCCGTAACGTCGTCCGATTCTCGCTCGCGGGCGGGGGCAGACTCCTGGACAATCTTGGGACCTCTCGAGGCTCACGCGAGCTTCAGCTTTACAACGGCCGCGCAGAAATATCAGTGATACGCACCGGCGGATGCACTCTCGGGATCACCTCCGAGGGTCTGCCATCTGCATTCCTCAAACTTTCATAACCGGATTCCACCGCACCGCAGAGTAGGAACGTGTTCGCAACACATTTAGGAGAAACGCCATGATGCTGAACTATAGAACGGACAAGAAGAATTTCAAATCGATCCGGACGTTGATGCTGGGAATGATCTGTGCGTTGGTGTTCTTTGCCGGGCAGCTTCACGCACAGTTGAGCACAGCTACGATGTATGGCACTCTAACCGACGCGACGGATGCGCTTGTTGCCGGCGCGACGGTGACCTTGGTGCAGACGGAGACCAACTTTACCCGAGTCTCCGTCACCAAGAGCGACGGCTCTTTTCGCGAGGAGTTTCTCCCGGTAGGCCCGTACAAGGTTACGGTCGCGGCCAAGGGCTTTAAGACTCTGGACAGAACCGGCATTGTGCTCTCGGTAATGCAAAACGCTGAGTTGAACCTGAAACTTGACGTCGGTGCGAATACCGAGACCGTCAATGTTACAGCGGACATTCCCCTCGTCAATCTTGGCAACTCAACTCTCGGTTCTACCGTTAGTAACGTTGAGATCGACAATCTTCCGCTGGTTAACCGCAATGTAGACCGGCTGCTCCAACTTGTGCCCGGGGTTCAATCGGTGCAGACGATAAACAGCCTCGGCTACCAGGAGATCCATGTTCTGGTAAACGGTTCGACCGATAGTCTGGTCGGCCAGGTTTCGTACTACCTTGATGGCGGTCTCAATATGACCGGCCTCCGCAATAGCGGCAACCAGGTTCCCAACCCGGATGCGATCAGCCAATTCAACGTGGCTACTAACAACTACAGCGCGCAGTTAGGGCGCTATTCTTCCGCGGTCGTCAGCACCGTCACCAAGAGTGGCACCAACGACTTCCACGGTTCTGCATTCGAGTTCTTCCGCGACAGGAACTTCAATGCGATTGGGCACAACACAGGTGTAGGCGCCACGAAGACTCCCTACAACCAGCACCGCTTCGGAGCGACCGTGGGTGGCCCTATTCGCCACGACAAGGACTTCTTCTTCGCCAGCTTTGGCGGTTATCGCTTCATCACTGCGTCCAGCCACAGCGGCAGTCTGCCGAGCATCGCGCAGATGGGCGGAGACTTCTCGGAAAACCTCCCTTTTGCAGGGGAACAGGTTGACCCGGTCACCCTTAAACCGTCGTGCCAGCAGCCTACGACCCCCGCCATGAATGGTGCGGGGGGCGCTACGCCGCGCTTCCTTGTCTGCAATCCCACCACGCTCCAGCCCTACGCCTTGAACAAGCTTCCGGCGGTCGATCCGACTGCCGTCAACATTGTTGCCTACCTGAGGAAAGTACTTCCCGTCCAGCAGCCGAGCATCGCGGGTCAAGATACTCCCTATACCTACAGAACCCGGTCGCCGGTTACAGAACAGAACGAAGAGTACCTGATCAAGACCGATCATCAGCTTACGTCGTCGCACCGGCTGACTCTTAGCTACTTCCTACTGAACTACAAGATTAAGCAGGATCTCGGTGGTTTCACTCAGGCGTGGTCGTACTCTAACTACGCCAACAAGCAGCAGAACGCCAACGTCAGCGATGTCTGGACGGTTAGCCCGCGCACTGTCAACCAGTTCTGGGTCAACTACACCCGCCAGAATGGCGGACGCAATCCAGTTAGCGCAGACCCGTCGAAGAAAACGCTGGCCGATTTTGGTTCGGACTTCGGAGTCGCAGGCTCGCCGGCATTGCCGAACATGGCGATAAACGGCGCGGAAGCCTTCACGCTCTCGCAGGCCATCACCGGTCCCAAGGCAGGCGCCAATGTTTATGGCATTCGCGACTTGGTAAGCACGACGCGCGGCAAGCACTCGTTTTACTTCGGCGGCGAAACAGGTCTGGAGAAAGACTTCTTACTCACTTCGCTCAACAACTACGGCACTTTTAGCTTCAGCAGCGGTCAGGGCAGCGGTAAAGCCACGGGTGCTGTGCGTACCACCAACGGTCTGTCGGATTTTGTCTCCGGTATTCCGACGTCTATGAATCAGGATACCGGGCTGTATGCGAATGCTAACTGGTTCTCCTACGCACTCTTCGCACAGGACGACTGGCGCATTCTTCCCAGACTGACTCTCAATCTCGGCGTTCGCTATGACTGGCAGCAGGCGCCCACTGATCCCCAGACGATGCAAACCAACTTCACCCCTGGCGCCCAGTCGCACGCATTCGGAACGGTGAACATCGTCGGCAAAACGGGGCCGCAACTCGCTCCTGTCGGCCTGCTCTTCCCGGGCGACCCTGGTGTTCCTGTAGGCGGCGTGTTCACGCCAAAGAACCACGTCTCCCCTCGCCTCGGCTTCGCCTATGATCCCTTCGGCAATGGCAAGACAGTCTTCCATGGCGGCGCAGGCCTTTTCTTCGGCGGCATCTCCGGCAATGAGTGGGAGTTCCCGTCCAACTTTGCGCCCTATGCGGTCCGCAACTCGTACACCAAGGTCGTCTCGTTGACTCATCCGTATACAGGTGATCCAACCGAGTTCCCGACTGGAACAAACCCATACCCGGGGCTGACGTTCAATCGTGCCAACAACACGGCTACATTCCTGCCGCTCAACGCAATCACGGCCTTCGATCCGAATTACCGCTGGCCCTACTCCATCCAGGTGAATTTCGGCTTTCAGCAGCAGTTTGGCAGAGGCTTTGCGCTCAGCGCCAACTACGTTGGTTCACTCAACCGCAAAGCACCGCTGTATAACGACCTCAACGGGCCGCAATTCAATATCACGGCTGCCGGAGCCAGTGGTGCAAGCTGCACCGATTTAACCAAGGCCTGCGGCTATGCCAACAGCAGCGCCACGATCAATAACCGTCGGCCTCTCAATTCCAGCTTCGGTGTGTCGGCAGCGAGCCCCATCTACAGCAACGTCAATATCGTTCGATCCAACCAGAACTCCAATTACAACTCCCTGCAGATCACGTTAGAGCAGCGTATTACTCACCACATAAGCGCCAAGGGCTATTACAGTTGGAGCAAGACGTTGCAAAGCAATCCACTCGACGCCACAGGTTCCGTGAGCGGTGTCTTTCAAGACGTCAATTATCAGGTACTCGAGAACCGTCAACGTTCGGATCAGGATCGTCGCCACATGATGACGATGTCTTTTGTCTGGAAGCCGGAGTACTTCGACAACTCCAACCGCATCGTGAAAACAGCGCTGAACGGCTGGTCGTTGAGTGGTATCTGGACAGCGAACAGCGGTCAGCCCTTTACCGTGACCACTGGCAGCGATAACTACTTTGGGGGAGGCACCCAGCGTCCGAGTGTCGCGCCGGGCAAGTTCCCCCACTTGATCGACAATGGACGTTCGCGGACCGCAATGATGAAGCAGTGGTTTGACACCACGGCATATTGCCGCCCTGGCTTCGATGCCGGCTGCCCCGGCGTCGGACCTCTTGGGCTGCTCGGAAACGTTGGTCCGGCCCAGTTGTCGGACCCGGGTTACCGCAACGTCGATGCTTCACTGTTCCGCGACTTCCACATCTTCGAGCAGGCGCGCTTCCAGCTTCGCGGCGAGGTTGCGAACGTCTTCAACCTGGTAAACCTTGGCGCCCCGTCGTCCGCTGTCACCAGCGGTACGTTCGGGCAAATCACCGGAAGCGGCGGATCACAACGCATCATCCAGGTCGGAGGTCGAATCCTCTTCTAACTTCAACGCGAAACAGCAACGGGACGGCGCGATATGGCCATCCCGTTGCCATTTAACGCGCAGTTTCCGACGGCTGGGAGCAGGAGAAGTTGGGTAGGGAGTGACTGCGGTCAGAAGATTGTGTATATTTATACAGTGAGACTGTATTTTTATACAGGCACGCCATCGCTTGAAAGAGTGACGCATGTGCGGCGGAAAACGTCGCAGGGTCAACAAGCATTCTAATCGCTGCGCTTTCGGCTGCAAAGTACAAAGCACAGCACTACAACCTGGGTAACCATGAAACAACAGCGTCATACTGCAATTCGCGATGTACTCCACCAGGCATCGGTGCCGAGCCAGGACGAGCTCCGCCGCCGTCTGGCGCGCCGCGGGTTCCACGTGACCCAGGCCACGCTCTCGCGGGACATCCACGAACTCCGACTCTCCAAGGGGCCGGCGGGCTATTCGCTGCCGGGAAATCCTCCGGAAGAAGACGAGGACAGTTTGCCCGGAATTCGCGAAGTGTTGAGCAGTTTCGGAATCGAAGTTCGTCTTGCACTGAATCAGTTGGTTCTAATCACCACTACCAGCGCGGCCCAGCCGGTTGCTGCAGGTATCGACTACGAAGACTGGCCGGAGGTCGTGGGCACAATTGCCGGCGATGACACCGTCCTTATCATCTGTCCGGACGAGCGCCAGGCCCGCGTACTGAAGGCCCGAATCGAAGACTATATTGGCTGATTTCATCCGGCTTTGAGGATCATCGTTACCCATAAGGAATCTATTACAGACATGCAAGTGGAGAGCACAGAGATCGAAGCACAGTCGCCATCGCGCGCAAAGGAGCCGCTGGAAACGGTCCGTACCGCGGTCGCCGGAGTGGGCGGATATGCGGGTGGCGAGCTCGCACGCCTGCTGCTCTCGCATCCGCGCCTGGGCGCGACGAAGCCGCTGTTTCTGGGCCGAGTCGCTGACAATGCGATGGGTGGACGAGTTCCGCTGGAGCAGCTTCAGCCGCAGCTCGCACTCGGCGAAGGCAAGCTTCTCCCGGAGGTGCATGCCTTCAATTGGGACCTGATCCGCGAAGCCGGCACCGAGGTGGTTTTCCTGGCGCTGCCGCATGAAACCTCGCGTGAGTGGGCGCCGGAGTGGCTTGATCACGGCGTTCGCGTGATCGACCTTAGCGGCGCCTGGCGGCTCGATGATGCTACAAATCGTGCAGTCTACAAACTCCAGGATGCGAACCCCTTCGCGGCGGAACAACTTCAGGAAGAAGCTGTTTACGGCTGTCCGGAGCTGCATCGTGAGCAGATCGCCTCAGCGCGCCTGGTGGCGAACCCAGGTTGCTATGCGACCTCGATCATTCTTGCGCTTGCACCGCTGCTGCGAGCCGGGCTGGTCGATGTGGATCACGGAATTGTATGTGACGCCAAGTCGGGCGTGAGTGGCGCGGGCAAGGCAACGACGGCGAAGACCCACTTCATGTATGCGGCCGACAATCTGTCGGCGTATGCGGTCTTCGGGCATCGCCACATGGGCGAGATGCTGGAGCAACTTGGGCTGACAGTGGATCAAATCCAGTTCACGCCGCATCTGCTGCCGATCCCGCGTGGGATTCTTTCAACCATCTATGTTCGACTGGCTGACCGAGCAGAGCCCGAGCAGATCGAGGCATGCATGCGCTCGTTCTATGCCACAAGCCCGATGG
>JALYIG010000412.1 GCA_030775885.1 Acidobacteriota bacterium
GGCGGACACCTACTACAAGAACTTCGAACCGCGAGTTGGGTTCGCTTTCACTCCCGGCTGGTTGAACGAAAAGGTTGTTTTGCGCGGCGCGTACACCATCATCACCGGGCCGCTGGAGTATGCCGACTACGGTCAGGGACTCTCAGCGGGCTTTACTCAGGGCCACGACCACAACAGCTTCAGCATCAACCCGGTCAGCTCTTTCGATGCCGGGTTCCCGGCAGCAGATCAGTATGTCGTCAACACTAATCCCAGTCAGCGCAACGGCAACCAGATCGACGCTGTGCTGCGAACCGATGGCCGCCCCTCAACCATTCAGAACTGGTCGCTTGAGACGCAAACCCAACTCGCCCGCGACCTCATCTTCACGCTGGGCTATGTCGGTCAACACTCCGTGCGGCTACGCGGCTACTTGTACGAGCCAAACGATATGCCTCTCTCGGGGTTCGCGCTGGGTGATCTTTTGAACGCGCCCGCAAATTCGCCTCAAGCGGCCGCCGCAGGAATCAAGCTGCCGTATGCAGGCTTTCCGACCCAAGGTGGAGACACCAGGGTCGGTCAGGCGCTCAGGCCATTTCCCCAGCTTGGCTTCATGTCCAATGACAACTACCTCCAGAATCGAGGCCAAGCTACTTACCACGCAATGGAAGTAAAGTTGGAGCGTCACTTTACCAGTGGTTTGAACCTGCTGGCCTCGTATACATGGTCCAAAACCATGACCGATGCCGACTCTATCCAGCCCTTCTTTGCGACCCTGCTTGGCCAGGGTGGAACGCAGAATCCGTACAACCTGAAAGCCGAAAAGGCGGTGAGCAACCAGGATGTACCCAACAACTTTGTTGTCAGCTATCTGTATGATCTGCCAGTCGGCAGAGGAAAGAGATTCCTCGGCCACACTCCGAAGGTAGTCGATGCGATTATTGGTGGATGGCGCGTCGGTGGAATCCAGCGATATCTCAGCGGTCAGCCGGTAAGCTTCTTCGGCCTGGCCACCGGACCACCTTCCGGCTTCTCCTTCGGCATCCGTCCGGACCGCGTTGCAGGGCAGTCATTGCTCACACCGATAGGAAAGAGCGGGAATTACGATCCCCACAACCTTTCCCAATCAATATTCAGCAAAGCTGCCTTTGCGGACCCGAACAACAACGCCATTCGCAAAGGCGGACCCTTCCGCTTCGGAAACTTGTCGCGCAACTCGACCGAGTACCGCACTCCCGCGTCGTTGAATGAGGACATCAATATCAACAAATCATTCAAGATCCACGACAACTGGAACATCGATTTCAGGGGGGAGATGTTCAACGCTTTCAATCGACATATCTTCAATAAACCGGATACCAACATTAACGACAATCAGTTTGGTCAGATTGGTTCCACCTTGAATGGACCAAGACAAGTACAGTTCGTCCTCAAGGTTCGATACTGATCCCGAAGAATAACTACGGCTGCCAGGATGAAGCTAGCCTGGCAGCCATAGTTTTTGAATTGGGCTTCGCGGAATACTCGCCTATACTCATCGTCAACGGGGCAGGGGACTCCGCAAGGGAATGAGTTGCTGGATTCAAAGGTATGCGGCACTAATCGCAGTGGCATCGTTTGCGTGCGCGGTTGTGGCTCAAGGCCCTGGGGCAACCGCAGCGGCGGATGCCGCGCTTTCGCGAGGTGGACAAGCTCTCCGCGCCAACCAGCCAGCGCAGGCCGTTATTGAATTTACGACGCTCACACATCTACGTCCCCAGTTAGCGGAAGCCTACTTGAACCTTGGACTGGCGCTGGAACAGACCGAAGATTTTCGAGCTGCCGCGGGCGCGCTAAGTAAGGCGATTTCTCTGAAGCCGACCATTCGAGGCGCAAATCTTTTTCTGGGTATCGCCGACTATCAACTCAATTCTTTCTCCAGCGCAGAACAAGCACTGTTGCGAGAGGTTCACCTCAGTCCAAAGGATCCGAAGGCGCTCATGTGGCTGGGCATCGCGCAATTGGCTCAGGGCCATGACGAATCTGCTGCGGCTTCGCTCGACGCCGCAGCAACGCTGTCTCCCAAAGACCCTGACATCCTGTATCACCGTGGTCGCGCTCATCTGTTGGTGTCGAAATCAAGCTACGCGCAGATGTTCGCGCTTGAGCCGGACTCCTACCGTGTTCACGAGGTACTGGGTCAGGCGGACGCCGAGGCTGACCGTACCCCCGACGCAATCGGAGAGTACAAGTTAGCCATCGACCGCGCGCCCACCAAGCAGGGTTTACACGAGGAGTTGGCGGACCTTTATTGGGTATCCGGAAAGATGGACTTGGCAGACGCTGCCTACGTTGAGGAACTCGCGATTGACAAGAACAGCACGACCACGCTCTACAAGCTCGGTAGTCTGCGAGTGATTGTTGGCCAGCCACAGCAGGCGCTGCCTATGCTGGAGCAGACGATCAAACTCGAACCCGCGTTTGAGAGCGCGTACTACTATCTCGGTCGCGCGCAGATAGAGGTTGGACAGGATGCCACAGGAATCGCCAACCTGCTAAGGGCGAGCGCTGCGAAGGGAGATACCACGCTCAACACGCTAGCGTTTTACCAACTCGCGAGAGTGTATAGGCGGCTGCACCGGACAGATGAGGCGAACGCCGCCTTGACGCAGTTCCGCACGCTAAGAGACGAGGCAGAAAAGGTGCAGGCGGACAAGCGTGACAGCGCCATCGATAAACATCGGCAGTTACCTCGAGAAGAGCCCATCCCCACGGAAGGGGAGCCCAATTGATGAAACCAAGGCACTACTCAGCAACCCGAGAACCCTGGAAGGCGTTGGGCGTGTGTGTCTGCCTGCTTCTGGCGACCTATGGCCGCAGCATCGGCGGAGCGCAGTTTCCAACAGTGCCGACGCAGACTTCGCCCCCGACAGTGGCAGCGGCCCCTGTCGCTGCGGGCAACTTCGTGGATATTACGGATGCCAGCGGTGTTCACTTTGAGCACCGCGCCGGCCACACCCCGAAGAAATACTTGCTGGAGACGATGGGATCGGGTGCCGCCGTATTCGACTTTGACAACGATGGACTGCTAGACATCTTCTTGGCCAACGGAGCGCCCATCGCCAACCCCACACCCGCAGGCACAATCCCAGAGAAGGACGGCCCCCGCTACTGGAACCGGCTCTACCACCAGAAGAAGGACGGCACGTTTGAAGATGTTACCGAGCATTCGGGCTTAGCCGGAGCGGGATACAGCCTTGGAGTCGCGGTAGGAGACTACGACAATGACGGCTATGAAGACCTCTACGTCACCGGTTATGGGGGCAATCATCTCTATCACAACAACGGAAACGGGACGTTCACAGATGTGACGGTTGCCTCGGGCACGGGAGGGAGTGGCTGGTCGACCAGTGCCGCATGGGTCGATCTGGACGGGGACGGTCTGATCGACCTGGTGGTTCTGCGCTATGTGAAGTGGGACTGGGACGATATATGGTGTGGAGAACATCGCGAGGGCTACCGCTCCTATTGCCATCCCGATGTCTTTCCTGCGATCGTGCCTCTGGTCTTCCACAACGACGGCAATGGGCACTTCACCGAGCAGTCAAAGCAGCGTGGCATCTCAGTTCCGGGCAAGGGGCTGGGCATTGCGATCGGAGACTACGATCGCGACGGGCATGCGGACCTGGTCATCGCGAACGACTCGGTGCTGGAGCAGATATACCGCAACAAAGGGAATGGGACATTTGAGGAGACCGGCCTCAGTGCCGAAATTGCGGTTGATGGAGACGGCCGCACCTATGCCGGCATGGGCGTTGCCTTTTCGGACTTCAATAATGACGGACTGCCCGACATCTTGATGACCAACCTGGCCAATCAGAAGTACGCCTTGTACCAGAACAACGGTGACGGAACCTTTACCTACGCAAGCTACACCTCTGGGATTGGAGGCATGTCTCTGCTGCACTCTGGTTGGGGAACTGCCTTCGTGGACTACGACAACGATGGTTTGAAGGACTTGATCGTTGTGCAGGGGCACGATCTGGACACCATCGAGCTCGTCTACCCACAGATTCACTACCGCGAGCCGATGTTGCTCGCGCGAAACACGGGGCGCGGCTTTGCGGACGTGTCATTCAATGTCGGACCGGCATTCAAAGAAGCCTGGGTTGGACGTGGATTAGCCGTGGGGGATTTATTCAACGATGGAATGATGGATGCGGTAGTGACTACGAACAACGGTCTTGCGCACGTCATTCGCAACGGCACTCAGACGTCAAACCACTGGCTTGGGCTGAAGTTGGTGGGTCATCGCAGCAATCGCGATGCGATAGGCACTGAAGTGAAGATCGTGGACGCAGATGGTCCGCAGTGGGCTACTGTCTCTACCGCTGGCAGCTACCTGTCCTCGAGCGACAAGCGCCTCCACTTTGGGCTTGGTGCCAACTACGCTGTGAAGTCTATCGAGATTTTCTGGCCTAGCGGCATCCACCAGTCACTTAGCGAAGTGAAAGCGGATCAGATAGTTACCATAGACGAGCCCAATTCGCCCGGGTCTGGGCTCCGCCCGAAGTAATCGGCTATCTGTTGACGGTCACATTCCGGCTCGCATAGCGTAGGTTTGAGAAAACGTTTACTTACCAGTCCCTGCGACAACCGAGGCTGGCTCACATCAGGAGTTACCTATGCCCGTCCCGTTTTCGTGCGCACACTCTCTCCGGCACCTCTGGACTGTCTCGGGGCTCAGCGCTCTGATCTGCGTTCTTGCCGGATGTGCTTCTTCGACAGCTCCGCCGGCACAGACGCCGCCGCCAAACACCACGCCGACCGCTTCGGCAACATACCACCTGACGGGCGACGTCACCCTCGTCCATGATCCCTCCATCATTCGTCAGGGGGCATTGTAGAGCTTTCCTAACCGTTAGAATGCCTCAAGCTAGATCACCGTCTACCCCCAAGGCAACCTGAAGTCGTCCGGGTGCGCATTGAACTTCGGAGCGATTTCTCCTTCGGCGAAGACTTAAGGGACTGACAGATCCCTGGGCAGACGGCGGGTCTGGTCCTCGCTTGCAATCTTCTACCGCGCCTCGGTCGCGCCGTCGCATCCAACATCCATCGCCACCAGTGTGCATACACGCCAAGGCAAACGCCTCGAGCGCCGTTCGACCTATAGGCAGAACAAGGAAACAGAGCCTGCGACAGCAATTGCCGCGACTTTTATCCGCCCTCGGCTGACCGCCGGGATCTCCTACTTGATAATAAGCGGATCGGCTTCTGCGACCTCCCCGTTTCGTCTTAATTGGCGCTCAGATGCATGCGGATCAGCGCTCCGACGACTTTCAGGTGGCTCAACTCTTCCGTGCCAATATGTCCAGTTCACCGGTTATCTGGAGGTAGTTCGCCGTCCACGCATCCCCCATGGAATTGCAAGAGAACAAAATGTACCAGCCGCGTTCACTCTAAGATTCATCGGGTTATAGAGACGACGATCGATGCGGTCTGCACCTGCGCTCCCTCGGTTGCAGTGATCGTCACCGTCTGCGAACCGCTCGGCGACATCTTGACCGGCACAGATGTTGAGCAGCCGGATACGCCGAGGATGCCTGCGGTGAGCACAAGCAATAGGACGAAGCCGCGGGGAAACCTGCGCCGGCTTCCGATGAGAAACAGTCCTGCTAGAGGAATCAGTGCCAAAGATGGGGGCAGGCGGGACTTCGACCCACGGAATGACGCTGGGGAAAGCGCAGCGATTGTAGAGGCAACGCTCAACATGGCCGTGCTTTGGACCGCGGTGCCGTTGCTGACTGTCTGGGTTGGGGGCGTCATGGAGCAGGTGACGTAAGCAACTGGACTCGAGCATGCGAAGCTAACCGATCCCGCAAATCCCGGCGCAGGAGTTGCAGTGACCACGACCGTGGCGGATTGTCCAGGTGCAACAGTGACGACGAAGTTCGCCACGGAGAGGCCTATCGGCGTAACGAAGGCCAATGGCACCGTCGCGCTGGTCGATGCAGCGTAGTTGCCGGAGGCGGAGTAAACCGCGGAGATAGAGTTGGTGGCGACTGCGCTAGAGGTCGTCGTCGTGGATGCCGAACCGTTCGCCAGCGCGGCAGTACTTAGGCTCGTGGTCCCGTTATAGAAGGTGACTGAACCTTGCGGAACCCCGGCTGAGGAGCCGACGAACGCCGTGATGGTAGCAGTACCACCTACGGCGACGGAGTTTGAAGACAGGCCGACGAACGTGGTTGTGGGAATTGCTGTGGCGGTCGCCGTTATCGCCGCAGAGGTCGACGTAGCGTTGTTGAGATCGCCAACGTAGATTGCCGAAAGGCTATGGGTTCCGGGTCCGTTGAGGGTAACGCTGATGGAAGCGGTTGCGGCCGTCGTGCTGGAGCTGACGGTGGCCGTGCCGATCTGGCTGGTTCCATCGAAAAACGTGATGGTGCCGGTCGGACCTGCGGCGAGGGATGTGCCGGTGACGGTGGCCGTGAGTAGCATTGTCGATCCGGCCTGAGTCGTGGGGGGCATAGCCATGAGCGCCGTGCTGGATGGAGCGGCAGTGGGGACGACCGTTACCGATACGCTGCCAAAGCTGTACGCGGAGTAATTGGCATCACCCGGATAGTACGCCGTGTAAGTGTGGGTGCCAGTGGGGATGCCAGTAAGAGTGAGCGCTGCAAGCGTTCCGTTGGAAGTCAGCGGGGCACTTCCTACCTTCGTGGTGCCCTCAAAGAACTGCACCGTGGTAGTGGGAGCTGCTGCCCCAGTGTAGGCACCGTAGGTAACCTGGGACAGGGTGGGTTGCAGCATGGCATTGAGCGTCACAGTGCCCGGACCGGGAACGTTGGCGAGCGTCTGCTGGTTAGTCGTCGATGCCGTGGAAAGGTAGAGTTCGCCGACCAGGAAAGTGAAGTTTGCGGCGGAACAGGGATACGGTGCAACGGACGGCGTGGATACGTTGCCAAGGTAACTAACTCCGGTGCCAATCTGAGATTGCAGGATGGCTGGGGCGACTGGTCCCGGACCAAGTGTGATGGTATCGAACTGGAAACTAGGCGCAATGTTCGATTGACCGAGCGTGTCGAATACAAAATTGTTCAGCGTGAGAGTAGTGGGATGGTTGACGTCGCGACCCTCCAGGGTAAGGGTGCCGGCCGTGAGCCCGTGGATATTCTGAAAAGTGATATTAGAGAATTGCGGGACCATGGTGCCGGCATTGGCGTTGTAAAAAGGATCAATATCGATCAGGGTCTTGTGATTCTGCATGCAAATGTTGTTGTAGGTGACATTCTGCACCAATCCGCCGCGGTCGAGGGCGGACTTTATCCGCAGGGCGATGCCGTTCGAATCTGAGGCGGTGCCTGCCTGGTTGATGTTGCTGACGAGCATGTTGCTGAGGCCGCCCTGGGTAAAGCTACCGACCGAGATCCCATGTCCGCTATATGTGTTGTTGTTGGAGATGGTGATGTTCGAAGTTGCACTCGACGCACTCAGCGCGATATCGTCGTCGCCGTCGGAGATGGAGGCGTGAGTGATCGTGATGTTGGATCCACTGGGGTCGATGCCGTCAGAGTTGCGCGCCGTATAAGGAGTGATCACCTTAGCGCCCCAGGCGGTAAAGCCGGTCGCGCTCTGCCATTTGACGTGGAACATGGGTGAATTCTTAAGAGTGATTTTGTAAAGTGTGAAGCTGGAGGCGTGCGAGGCGGCCAGCAGGATTGGATTATTCTGGCTGCCGCCCAGAGTCTGTGCCTGGCTCGAGATATCCCACCACGAACTGGTAGAAGCCACACCGTTGAGGAGTAGTTTGTCCTCGCCTCTGCCGTCGATCACGCCGTAACCCATGATGCCGGAGCCGGTTGAAGTCGCGTTGCCGTTGATGTTGAGAATAGGGCTGCAACCATTGCCGCTGGCGCCAACGGTTCCGCATGTCTCTTTGCCGGAAATCTGGTAGTCGGCCGGATTGCGCGACGCGAAGACCGTAACGCCACCATCCACTAGCAGCGTGACCCCGGAGGGGATGGTAAGCGGCTGGATAAGAAAGGCGCTATTAGCGCCGGAGGGCTGCAACTCGACAGCGCTACCCGCTGCACAGGCGTTGAGCGCAGTCTGTATGCGGGAGGTGTCGAATGCCGTCTCGGATGACGGCTCACCCGCGCTGATAGTGAGTTGTGCGGAAAGAATAGTGCAGGATGTCGGGAACGTGGGCTCGACCACGGTTCGCGTGTCTTGCGACGACGCCGCAGTAACGCTGACAAACAGAAGTAGAGCTGCTCTGATTAGGTCGCGAGTCGGGTGCATAGTTTCCTGTCCTTCGCTTGCTGATGCCTTCTGGTCCATATGGTCATTGCTGCCGGTTATTGTGCGTTCCATCACGGAAAGAAGGTCTGGAAGTCAAACACTACTGCGTGATGGTGACGCTGAGAAAGAACGGTTGGCTGATTGGTCCGCCGGGTCCGGTGGTGTTGATGAGCAAAATGACGTTGCTGGTGCCGGCTGGTGAAATGGGTTGCGAAGTGCCGCATCCGATCGCTCCGACGAGCAATCCGAACGTCAAAAGCAAGAGTAGGAGTTGGCTCCCAACCCCCCGCAGAGCTTTACGTCGCGCCGCAAAGACGCCAACGAGGAAGACCCCTGGCAAAAGAAAAATGCCTGCCAGTGTGGTTGCCGGACGCGAGCCCGGCTTCGAAAGTTCGAGGCGTCCTACCCGAACATTTGTCTGGATCGTCAGCAAACCGGTCTGTACCGCATTGTTTCCGCTGAACGTGATCAGCGACGGAGTCAAGCTGCATGAGCTATTAGTCGGAAGCCCAGCACAGGTGAGCGAGGCCGTGCCCTGGTAGTTTCCGGTCGGCGTGAAGCTAAGGGTCGTGCTCCCACTGCTGCCGGCGGCGATCGTGAGGGACGCTGGGTTGGCGGTGATTGTCAGGGCCGGCGACACAGTGGTCACAGTTGCGCTTGTGGAAGTAGATCCATTGAAGCTCGCGTCGCCGGAGTAGGCGGCCGTAATGACCGAGGTGCCCACCGTCGCGAAGCTTGTGGTAAAAGATGCAGTGCCGCCAGATGACAGCGTTATGTTGTCCAGCAGCGCTGTTCCACTCAGGAAGCTAACGACTCCGGTAGGAATACCCTTGGTGAGTGAAGAGACGGTTGCGACGAACGTGATAGAGGTACCGGTGCCGGGAGATGTAGTGCTGGTGGCAAGGCTCGTCGTAGTTCCTGCGCGAGCAATCGTTAGCAATCCATTGACAAACGTGAGGCGGTAGTTGGGTGCAACTAAGGTACCGACGGATGCGGTGATGGGATAGGCGCCGACCGTGGTGGGCAATATCGGGATGGTGGTCAGCAATGGAGCACCGCTTAGCGACGCGGCTGCGTCTCCGTTGACGAAGCCGGTATAGGTCGGCGTGTAGGCTGGGACCGCGGAAGCGAATGCGATGGAGAGGGTTGGCGCAGTGACCGTAAGGCTCGCCTGCGCGACGGTGATACTGCCGCTGGCAGAACTCGCGCCGTTGAATGCATCGCCAGAGTAGTTGGCGAGCAGGGTGTGCGTGCCTGCGCTGAGGCCGTTGAGGGTGAACGAGGCCGCACCTGCCGTTACCGTCGCGTTGATCGTAGCGCCGGTATCGACAGTCAGGGCGACGGACCCGGTAAGCGGATGCGAGGTGTCGGACTGGGTGACAGCTACGGTGACGTTTGCGGGGGCGCCATAGACTGGGCTGGTCGTCAAAACGCTAAGCGTGGATTGGGTACGACCGACGGTGATCGTCAGCGGCGTGGTGGTTGTGGATGTATTGAAGTTCGTGTCGCCGCTATAAGTGAAGGTAATGCTGTGGACACCAGGGCTTAGCGTGCTGGTTGTAACGTATGCGGAGCCGGAGGGATCAAGCGTTCCCGAGGCCAACGTTGTGCCGCCATCGCTCAGGGTATAAGTTCCCGTGGGGATGGCCCCGCCACCCGGAGTCTGTGGACGCGCAAGAATCGTGATGCTCTTTCCTACATTGATCGCCATGGCTGAGCCGGTTGGGACGAAACCGTTCACCCCGGCGGCGAGTGCCGCGGCCGGGTTCCACACGTCCGGTGCAGGGGTAGAAAGGAAGGTCACCGGGGCATACTGGGCCGCTCGAGCCGCGGTCAGCACTTCGGGACGCAGCGAGATTGTCTCTCGCCCCGCAAGGCTCGCGGCGGTTCCACCAGCGCCCTGGGTGTTGAACTCCGCGTAAGTCGATGTAGGTAGATTACTGTTCCCGCTGAACTCGATCCAGCCAAGCGGGTTTACCTGGTCCACCGAAGTATTCAACAGAATGAACGTTGAATATTGGCCGTAGGGCCGGCCGAAGTAGAGCTGGGTCATGCCCGCGCTCTGCGAAGTCAGGATCGCGTTGTTCAGGATGTAGCCGCTTAGATAGTCGGTCGAGCCGCCGGTCTTCTGGCTCTTGTTCTGCGCCTCGATGGTCTCGGTTCCAGTAGCGGTGACTCCGTGGTAGGTAGTGAAGAAAGTGGTGCCGTCGAACACCGCGGCTGCATCGCCAAAGATGTAGTCGACGTCACCCGTGATATAGCCCTTCCAGTAATATTCACGAGATGGAACGCAAGTGGTGCCACAGCCCTGGCTTCCCGCGAAGAGAGTGTCCTGGAGGCTGATAAGGCGAACGTTGTTGAGTACCGCTTTGTCCGCTCTAATCCATAACGCGAGGGCCTGTGATGCGCAGATGGTTCCGGCGTTATAAAGGGCCAAATTGTTGTTGGCGGGCTGTCCAGCAGTGCAGTTTCCGCTGATCACGGCGAGGGTATTCGAGTTGGTCGCGTCGGTGTCGTAGGTGTTCTGGATGGAGAGATTCTCCATGTAGAAATTGTTAGGCGTGTAGGACGTTCCACCGATCGTCTGTTTGTCGACGACGACCGTGGAGGAGCCTTGATCCCCTTGGAATCCGTTTGAGGCGGCAGTGACGCCGGTGGGGTAAGGCGCGCTGAACGCTCCATTCTCTGCGGTGATAAGAACGTTCTGCGCAATCCCACCGAGCCCTCGCAGAGAGACATTGGGATAACTGACGTTGAACTGGCCGGAATATGTCCCGGGGCGAATGTAGATAGTGCCGCCGGTGTTTGGAAGAGCCGCGATCGCCGTCGCAACGGAGGTGAAGTTTCCGCTGCCGTCGACAGCGACGACGTTGGTGGACGCGCCAACCGCCGCCACCGTGTTGGCTTTGGTCACCGTGTACGCGGCGACTGTTGCCAACGAAGGCAGGTAGTCGGTCGCATCCGATGGCGTGAAGGCGACGGCTAGCGAGTAGGTCCCGATGGCTAGATAGCTCGACGAGTCAACCGCGATGGGCGCTCCTCCCGTAGGCGTTGCTGTGTAAACGAAAGCGCCGGGAACGCCGTTCGACGTTGCATTGAAGACAGTGGTTCCGATGGCCTGGCTGAATGGCTGCGTCAGGGTGGCAGGCACGAATGTAACCGAGGTAGCTGCCCGCGCCACTGTGAACACCACTGGCACCGCAGTCGATCCGCTGATGCCGCTCTGCGTTGGGTATACGGCGGCGATGGTGTGGCTGCCAGCAGTAAGTCCGGTCAGCGGCACGATTGCTGTGCCGGTTGTGTCGAGGTTGTACGTAACCGGTGTGTCTCCGTCGAGCGCAACCGTTATGAAGCCGGCGGCTGTGCCTTTGCTTGCCGAGACGATCACCGTGAAGCTAACGGGTGCACCGCCAGCCACATAGATCGGAGCTGCCGGCGATTCACCGGTGATCGCCGTCGTGGTCGTGGTCACGGTGCCGGTCTTGACGGCGGTGAGGCTGAGTGAGCCGGTCGAAGATGCCGCAGGAAGGAATGTCAGAGAATCCGCGACGGGACCGGTCCCGCTACCGCCGGGGTTGAAGCTGGCTACTGCAATGCAGGCCGCACCCGGCAAGACGGACGTTGCCGCGAGATTGCACGTGCTGCCGGTGCCAGTCAGTTGAAAGTCGACGGTATCGCTCTGCCCATAGCCCTGTGCTGCAAAATTACCAGCATTGCTGACGGAGCCGGAAAGCGTCGTGGTAAGACTCGAGCCGAACGAGAAGCTGTATTGACTGCGAAGGATCTCCTTGATGCCGGAGGTTGCGCCGATAGTGGCGTAAACATTGCCCAGGCCGTCGACCGCGATCCCGGTGATTGAGCTATAGCCGGTGACGACGTTTGAAGTGGCGCCCGTAGATGGGATCGCATAGATCGACCCAGCAACGGAATCTGCAACGTAGACATTCCCAGCAGCGTCCGCCGCGACCGCGATGGGTGTTGTGCCTGAAGGTAAAGTGACCGTGGGTGGAAGCCCGGCCGCGATGCCCGTGGTGGGCAGCCGGTACACCGCTTTGTTGCTGCTGTCTGCGATCAGGATGTTGCCCACATTATCCAGAGCCACGCTAACCGGATTGCTCAGCGCAGAGGCGGTCAGAGTGGTGGCGATCCCGGTAGTTTGAGATAGTTTGTAGACTGCCCCGCTGGTATTGTCCGCAATGTAAAGGTTGTCGTTGGCGTCGACCGCTATAGCCGCGGCAGAGACGATGGAGGAGTTCGTGATGCTGGTTGTGGTGTAGGTCGAAGGCGCGGTAAACGTGAGCTTGGTAATGTTGCCCGAGCCTGATGTCCCAACATACAAATTGCCCTGTGGATCCACTGCGAGTTGGTTGGGAAGAGCGCCGAGGGCAGAGGAGATTGCGGTTGGACTGCCGCCCGTCACCCGGGTAACAAACTTGCTCGCTGTGTCCACCGTATAAGCATTGCCATGGCCGTCGACGGCTAAAGTCGCAGGAAGGATCGTGCCTGCCAGCGTCTGAGTTATAGGGCTCGCGGGTAAGGCTGGATCGAAGGTTAGATTCGGTCCGAGCGATATTGACGTAAGCGAGCCGTTGAAAGCAATTCCCGTAGGTGTTGACTGAATGTTGATCGGGCCGTCGCGCAAGCCAATCTGAGTTGGCGCGAAGTTCACTGGAACGATGCAATCGTAGGTAGCGTCGAAGCTGTTGGTTGCACAGGCCTGGGCTCCAAGCGTGAAGTCAGATCCGGGAGCAAGCGTTGTGGGCAGGGAAGTGGTGCCTGCGATGCTATGAATGAAGATGCTTGGCGTGGAGCCCGTGCCGAAGGTTGCCGGCGCGAAGCTGCTGGCGGATATCTTGCGTATCGTGTGGTTGGTACCGTCGGCGAAGAAGAGGTTGCCGAGGTTATCCAGCGCTAGCCCGAGGACATTTGAACTCCCGCCGAAACTGGCCTGAGTAGCGGGGCACCCGTCCCCGGCGACGCCGGCTCCGGTGCAAACCGTGAAGTTTGCAGCGATCCTGCGCAGCGAGCCAGTGTTGATGTCGAGGAATAGGATGAGCGTGTTATCGCCGACAAAGATGTTGCCATAGGCGTCCGTGTTGATACGGTACAGGCTGCCATCAAGATTCGAGCTGCTGGCGAGGATAGGCGTGGTGGACGTGGTGGTGGAGCCACCCCCGGCAATCGAGTAAGCGTAACCAGGCTGCGGCGAAACAACGGTGGGATTATTGACAGTAATGACGTGGGCCATCGGATTACCGACGCCACCGGCGAAGATAACTCGAACCCGCCCAACACTCTGGCTGTCGGTGAAGATGAAGTCCCCGAATGCGTCCGTGGCCACACCCTGAACAAAACCCCCGCTCGTCGTGATGCTGGTGTTATAAAACGGACAGCCATCGCCGAAGCTGTCGATTGAGTTGCTGCTGCTTCCGGTGAAGCACGCCGCGCCTGAGGCCGGAACCGTGAACTGTGCGCCGCCGACCAGCGGATATATTTTGCCTGCCGCAGAAGCTGCGGTGATACCGCTATACGCCGGGTTCATCTGCAGAATGGCGATCAGCGGATTCGTGACGCCCGGGATGACGGGGCCGACGACGACTCGAAAGCGCAAGTTGCCGGTGTCACCGAAGTAGATATTCCCGAAACGATCTGCGTTGACGCCGCGCGGTTGATTTACAGTGGCCACGGTTGATCCGCAAGGACCCGCTGCAGTTTGCCCGTCGCCGCTATTGCCGCTCGTTCCGTAGGCGGCAGTGGTGGTGTAGCATCCTGCCGCAATACGCATCGTCCCAACTTGCGCCGCAGGGCATAGCGGAGAGACCGCGTTGCAGACCAGATGGACCAGATTGTCGCTATATCCTGCGATGAAGACGTTGCCGTATGGGTCATTGCCAATGCCGCGAGGCGAGTTCATGACCGTGCTGGAAGACGCGACGCAGCCATCGCCATTTTTATCGACTGCGGTGCCGGTGCAAATTTTGTTGCCCCCGGCGAACGTGGTAATCAGGCCGCTTCGCGGGTCAATTCGACGAATCTGGCTATTGGAGGTATCTGCGACGTAGATGTTGCCAAGAGGGTCAGTAGTGACTCCTCCGCGGATGTCGCTCGAGAAGATGGCCAGGGAGGCAAGGCAGCCATCCCCCAACGCATCCGTTGCCTTCAACGCGCTTCCGGGCGAGCATGCCCCACCAGCTGTGGTCGCCGCGCCGCCGCCGGCAATTGTGCTGATCGTATAAGGCAACAAAATCGGGCCTGTGGTCTGGCCGAAGGTGACCGGAGCGAAGAACGCGGACACGAGGCCGGTCAGGCAAAGGCCGGCCAAACCTTGATCAAACAGGCGAAATACCAACATTGCAGCCTCAAATCGCGATGGGAGGTCAGTAGTCACAGTGCCACGGACTAAAAACTGGTCAGACCAGTGATAGCCGCGGATATCGAGTGTAGAGCACGATACCGATAACGATCATGAACTGTCAATTTCTCCACTTCATCGCTTTGGGACGGACTATTAATGGAGTCTCTGGCCGCCGAATAGTCGAATCTACTCATTGGTAAATCTTCAGAGACGGATATACCTGGCACTCTGGACGAGTGGTAAATCGCCATTGCACTCATCGACACGGCATTAGCAGCGGGAAGCGTTGTGCCCGAAAGTCAGCTTCTCGGTAAGTTCGAGTGACCGGACCATCGAGAGGCGAAGTTTCGACTATGTCCCCTGTTAGGCACAGCGTGGTCACGGGGGCAGGGGTCGTTGACTTCCGGCAGAGTTCAAGAACAAAAGACCGACCGACCAACTTCGTTTAAACGTCCCCAACGCAGAATGTTGCTCATCTCGTTAGCTCTGATCCAGCGCAAAGTATGCAAACGCCCGAGTCTGTTGGCTGTCCTCGACACCATCTCGACCGTCACCACAACCTTCCATTTACCCCGACTTCCAGTCATCAGAAAGGCCTTTGCACGGCTTGTGGAAGGCTCTACAGGGCCTCGATAGCAAACTGGTGACCCTCCGGCCCGTCCTTTTCGTGTGGGGCTTCTAGCCGAGTGCTAACCATTTGCAGAGTTTGCAATCTAGGCTTAGACGGTTGCAAAGTCTGCAAGCTCGCCGCACTCGACAGCCTCCGCGCCTTCGTGACTCGTTGCCAGCCTCAGGGTGCAACGCTAGAGGGCTTCGACCGCAGTGTCAGAGCCTGGAACAGGGGCAGCGAGTTCGTCCACCTGACAAATGAACAATATGGGAAGCTGCGCGATTACGACACAGGCCAAAAATCTGGTGTCCGCTTTGGTGTCCCTTTGGACTTGTAAAATGGTGCTTCTTGCTGCCACACCCTGCAAATAGCATTTCAGTCAACACCAGCAAACATAGGGGTTTTGCTGTGTGCTGCAATTTCCTGCAAGGTGGCGAAACGGGCAATAACGGTTCCTAAGTCTGGTGCGTCTGCCAATTTCGCCACTCCCGCATTGTTGCTGATCGATAATTTACAAACTGTGGAGATTCTTACCGTATTCAGTGGCTCTTTGTACTTGCGATTTTGAAGCCATCGCCTTGGACCCAGGAGCGACCACAGGTTTCATTGTAAATGGACCTCTAACGAACGAACCTGGCTAGCAACCGGATATAGGGAGTTTGGTAGCCGATGGACGGCTCGGTCACCTCCCAGGAATCGATGGGCCAGCTATCGTTGAAATCGGCATAGGCCTTTTGTGGCGGTTCACCCACCGGAGGGGAAGGCGGCGACTGCCCACAGCCACGGTTGAGGTCCGGGCATCCTTTGGCCCAGTTGTAGCGCGGATTGGCGCCGCCCACGAGGTAGCCGGGCGGAGGACCGAATTTCGAGCCGCTGACGCTGTCCCAAAGTGCACTGCCGTGAGAAAACCAGGTGTGGTAAAAACGGTCCACCGAATTGCTCGCACCAAACGTCTTCATGTTGGACAGATAGACCTTGCCGAGCGGATTGACGCCGTCGATGTAGTGCAAATAGTCCGCCGCGGCGCTCAGGGCATCGGCCGGGCTGTGGCTGCCCAAACCATACAGCGCTTCATCCCCAAAAATGTTTCCGTGATTGGATTTGGTCGAGTTGCTGCCCCAGTTATAAGCCGAAATATGGGCGCGGTAAGGATCGCTCTCGGCGGCCTTCCAACCATCCTCTTCAAACCCATTCGCAAACTCGGTTTTGATGGCGGACGATACCGAAGGCGTCGCGCCGGCCAGGCTTGCATAGTAAACCAGAGGTGCCGTCTGCGTGTAGCCGAAATCAAGCGTATGGTGGCGGGTGAAGATCTGATTATCGAGGTAGTGCGCATCGATATAGTCGCGGTAGCTCGTCTCTCCAGTGAGATCGAAGAGATAGACGGCAGCGGCTATGGCTCCCATCTCGCGCCCGTAATCGTTGACCTCCTGTTGCCCAGCCGCAAGCCCTTCTGAGTGATCGCGTGGATCATTGTTATAGAACAGCACATGCGGATGCGCCTCGGCCCACCCCCACGCCTTAATCGCCCGCTCTCGCAGATCATCGGCAAATGCCTTGAGGGCCGGAAACTGCCCATAGGTCTTGGCCGCATAGGCGAAGGCCTCGGCGCCTGCGTAGGTCGAAGAGGTGGTCGCAGGGCCATAGAAGCTAGGC
>JALYIG010000413.1 GCA_030775885.1 Acidobacteriota bacterium
TCGCGCCCCTCACCGGCCCCGAAGTTATCACCGGATCGACTCGCATGAAGGCCGGCACCGCGACTAAGCTAGTCCTTAACATGCTCTCAACCGGCGTAATGGTCCGCACCGGAGCCGTTTACGGCAATCTGATGATCAACGTTAAGCCGACCAACGACAAACTCATCGACCGCGCCCACCGCATTATCATGACCACCACGGGAGTCGACCGGCGTACTGCCATCCGCCTCCTCTTTGAGGCCGGCAGCGTGAAGACGGCCATTGCCATGCAAAAGCTGGCTCTCTCTCGGGTCGCCGCCGAAGAACGCCTCGCTCGCGCAGGGGGACACCTGAGTAAAGCCTTGGGTCGCAACAAATGATTCCGCACTTTTCCGAAACTGCATCCAAACAAATGATGATCTCGTTTCGTACGATCGTTTTTTCCCTCCTGATCGCGTTATTCGTGCTGCCGACGCAGCAAGCTGGAGGCTATTCCTTCCTCACCCACGAGGAGATTATTGACCTTACCTGGACCGATTCGATCCAGCCGCTTCTTCTCAGTCGCTACCCAAATCTAACTGCCGCCCAGCTTGAGGACGCCCACGCCTACGCCTACGGCGGATGCCTGATCCAGGACCTTGGCTACTACCCATTCGGCAAACCAAACTTTTCCGATCTGCTTCACTACGTTCGCACCGGCGACTTCGTCCGCGCCCTGTTCCGCGAGTCGAAGAACGCCAACGACATTGCGTTCTCCATAGGAGCCTTATCCCACTATCTTGGCGACACCATTGGCCACCCCGAGGCGATCGACCTTGCGGTTGGGAAGTCATTTCCTGAGCTCGCGGCCATCTACGGGCCGAACGTGAATTATGCGGAGGGCAAGCGTCAACACGTCCGCGCCGAGTTCGCTTTCGACATCAACAACATCGCCAAACACCGAATGGCCCCGGAAAAGTTCCTCAATCACATTGGTTTCGCTGTATCGGTGCCGCTCCTCACGCGAGCCTTCTACGACACCTATGGCCTTGATCTTGCAAAAGTAATTCGACAGGACCCGCCCAATCTCCGCGGATATCGTTACGCGGTCCGCAGCCTGCTGCCGCGCGTCGCATACGCTGAAACAATCCTCCACAGGCACCGACTCCCGCCCGACGTGACGAGCCCCGCGTTGGACGAGTTCAACCAGGAGATCGCCACGCTGGCCGGGGAAAACCACTGGGACACATATCACCTCCACGCAGGCGTTGGAACCTATTTGCTTGCCGGGTTAATATTCATTCTTCCAAAAGTCGGACCGCTTGCCGATCTGTCTCTCAAAGGACCAACCCCCTCTGCGGAACAGGATTACGTCAACTCCCTGATGCATACGGCAACAGTGTTCCGTCAGACACTCGCAGCCGCGACCACAAATGGCGCTCTGCCCAACAAAGATCTCGACACCGGTGATCTGGTCTACCCTGGCACTTATTCGTTAGAGGACTACACCTACGCTCAACTCCTGCATTCAATGACCAGCGATCCCGCCACTCCCATTCCGTTTGGGATCAAACAGGACCTGCTCGCCTACTTTGCCGATCCTGAGAAGGCCAAGTATTTAAAGCGAAAGCCGAAGATGCTCGCCCAGGTCATGGCCGACCTGCCTATCCTTCAGACTATCTCGACCAGGGCCGCCTACCCTGACAGTGCGTTCCTACCTGAGCCGACAAACGATATGGCCCCGAACCAGACCGCGTCGCCCGAAGCAACTGCGGCGGCGGGCACCCAATCCAAGACAACCGCGACGCGACCTTCTCCGGCCTCTACGGCGCCGACGACACTCCCGACAGTAAAGTCGCCGTCCAAGCCTCAGCCTTAGGGGCACCCTCGCGAGATCTGCACAACCATCAACGTCCGCCGGTCATCTCACTCTTATCGCAAGCAATCATTCGTTCTTAGGAATCGTTATGCCGGTGAAAAAGGCAGCAAAGAAAGCCGCCAAGAAGATGGCAAGAAAGTCACCGCACAACTTGCCGTCCCAGGATTTACGCAGGGCGTACGAACATCTGGGGCGCGTCGACATTCTCGAGGGCGCTCTCGCGGGGGTCCACTTCGTGCAGGTGTCTGCGCTTGCCACTCTTGCGCAGCAGGAGCTTGCTTCCGGCCACGCCCGCGATGCAGCCGAAATGCTGCGCGCAGCCGAACATATCTGTTTCGCTGCTCTTGCCCCGGAAGACCGCCCGATTGCGGTTCCGCTGGTGTCCGCGGACCTAAAAGCTGCTGTCTCGGAAGAACTAGATCGACTGCGGCGGCGAGCAGAAGCGAGCTGGACCGATCCCGACTCGGACGAGAACCAGGCGCACGAAACTATCGCGGCCATCTACTCAGCGGCGCTCGAACATGCTGCTCTGGCTTTTAGTCGCGGAGCCTACCGTCCTGCTCTTGAACTGGCGCGGGCCGCCGAGGCGCTGTCTCAGATCGACATGCAATTCACTGCAAGGCTTTCCGACCGAGACCAGACGCGTATCGCGTCTTGAATCTACCAACCCTGCCATTAAATAGACAGTTACAGAACGCGGCTATGTTTGTATCCTTCGGCGGTCAAGGCGGCCAGCAACTCTGCAACCTGCTCGCGCCCACGCGTCTCCATGGTGATGTCGATGACCGTTTCGCCGAGATTCACCCCATAATAAGCACGGTTGTGCAGCGTATCTACAATGTTGGCACGGTACTCCGCAATCAATCGCGTCAGATCGTGCAGCGCGCCTGGCTTGTCGAGCAGATGGATGCGCAGCCGGATCAGGCGTCCGTCCTGCACCAGGCCGCGCTCGATGATGCGCGACAGCAGGGTGACATCGATGTTGCCGCCGCACACCAGCACCGCCGTGTGTGCGCCTCGGAGGCTCGTTCGGTGCTGGAGCAACGCAGCCAGCGCGGCAGCTCCCGCTCCTTCGGCAAGCGTCTTCTCGCGTTCCAGAAGCATTAGGATCGCGGACGCGATTTCATCTTCATCCACCGTGACGATCTCGTCGACATAGCGCTCCACCATTGGCAGCGTCAGATCCCCTGCACGCCGCACCGCGATGCCGTCCGCGATCGTCGTCGCAGGGTCGATCGTAACCGGATGATGTACTTCGATGGCAGCGACCATCGACGCCAGCCGCGAAGTCTGTACCCCGACGATGCGGACCTCGGGACGCGACTGTTTGATGGCGCACGCGATCCCTCCGATTAGTCCGCCGCCGCCGATCGGAACGACCACCGCCTCAAGCTGCGGCAGTTGCTCAAGCAGTTCGAGGCCAATCGTTCCCTGACCGGCCATCACGGCAGCATCGTCGAATGGATGAATAAAGGAAAGGTCCTGCTCGGTGCACAGCCTCAGCGCCTCTGCGTGGGCCTCATCATAATTCGCGCCGTGCAGCAGCACCTCGGCACCGAAGTTGCGCGTTGCCGTCACCTTCACCAGTGGCGTGGTCAGCGGCATCACGATCACTGCCCGGATGCCGCGCTTGGTGGCATGGTAAGCCACACCCTGTGCATGGTTGCCGGCGCTAGCTGCGATCACTCCGCGGGCGGACTCTTCCGGGGTCAGCATAGCGATGCGGTTCAGAGCGCCTCGCTCCTTGAAGCTGCCCGTCATCTGCAGGTTTTCCAGCTTTAGATAGACCTGCTGCCCGGTGAGCGCGGACAACATGACCGAGTGCGGGCAGGGCGAATAGTAAATCGCGTCGCGGAGCCGCTCGCGCGCAGCCATCACGTCCCCAAGATCAATGCTCAATTTAGAATTTGTCTCTGTGTCCATCGTCGACTCTGATGGTATCGCGTCCAGCGGGCCGACGGCGCTAGTCGCGCCGCTTGCGGAACTCGTTTGCGAGCCGAAACTCTTCCTTCAAGTCCGGCGTTCGCAGATTTTCCCGGAGATGTGCCAACCGCTGTTCGAGCGCGTGCAAGGTCGCGGCGATGGGCTCAGTGTTGGAAAGGGTTATGTCGCGCCACATGCTGTAAGGGCTGGCGCCTAGTCGCGTTGTCTCGCGCAGTGCGCGGCCGCCGATTGCGGCGATCTGTTCGCGCCGAGCCGGATCGGAGCCGAACTCATCTTCCAGCAGCGCAGCCAGGGCGGTTGAGAGCATCTGCGGCAGATGGCTTACCCATGCGCAGATTTCGTCGTGGCGCGCGGGGCCGAGGTCCATCGTGCGTGCGCCGAATTTCGCTACCCACTGACGCCACTCCGTCTCGAGTTCAGACGCGTTCGCTTCGGCGATAGGAGTGAAGAGCCACATCGCATCCTGGAAGAGCGTCGCTTCGGCGAGCGCCGCGCCGCCCGATTCCTTGCCCGCCATGGGGTGACCGGGGAGAAAGTGCGCCTTGCCCGGCTGGTTGTAAAGTCCCTTAGCCATACCGGAGATCTGCACTTTGGTGCTACCCACATCTGTGACCAACTGCTGTTCGCCCAGACAAGGCGCGAGCCGTTGCATCCAGTCCAGGATCGAAAACACCGGACTCGCCAGGAGGATCACGTCACAGTCCGAGGCGACTGACTCTGCCGCGTCGCGTGGATGCCAGGAATCGATGGCTCCGAGTGCCTGAGCCGTCTTGAGGGTACCCTCGGTCGGGCCTGTACCAACAATAGTTCCGTCGAAACCTGCCGCACGCAGCGCGAGCCCGACGGATGCACCGATCAGCCCCGTACCGACGATGAGGACGCGCCGCATCGTCTATGCGACCCTTCGCCCGACGACCGGAGCGAGCAGTCGCAACTGCTCTATCAATTTCTGTAACTGATCCGGATACAGACTTTGCGCACCATCGCTCATCGCCTTCTCTGGATTCGGATGCATCTCCATCAGCAATCCATCCGCGCCCGCCGCGACTGAAGCCAGCGTC
>JALYIG010000414.1 GCA_030775885.1 Acidobacteriota bacterium
CCAGCAGGCTCCACCACCTGCATGCGGAAAGATCGACTGGCTGCAGTCGACGTCCGCCGTCCCGCCCCAGTCATACTCTGTCTTATTGCCCTTCAGCGGCGTTTCGATCAGCGTCCCCACTGAGGCCGTCCCCATACCTCCGCCCATGGCCACCCGCGTGCGCCAAACGCCCCAATCGCCGATGTAAACAACCGCCAGCGACGTAATCAGCCACATCATCGTCTTGCCAAGGATGCGTTTCACCCGTGCCTCTCCGTTTCCCCCTGCAAGCGAAAGACTCTCAGACCCGCTTCGCCGTCCCGGGCAATTCTCAACCGCGTTCGACAAGAAGCCGCTCAAACAAAAGGCCCGGCCAAATTCTGGCCGAGCCGATGTCCAAACATCTCAACTAGTTGATTCTACGAAGCCATCTTCATCAGTTCCCGTTCGGCGCGCAGCCAATCCTGCTTGTCCTGACCGTGCTGCCAGCCGCGCTCTGCCCAGTACTGCTGAGCCAGCCGGGCGATCTCTTCGTGGTTTGGTGTGGTTGCGGTCACCTTCTCCGCCACCGTCTGCTGCTTCGCCGTGGTTGTCTTTTTGGCTGCGGTCGCCCGTGGCTTTGCGGGTGCCTTCGCCTTCTTCGCCTTCTCCATCGTCTCTGCCATTGCGGTCTCTCCTTCGCTAAACTCGATCCCATCGGTCGGGATATCTCTTCCAGAATACTGGAATCGCTCGGAATAATCGCCATTTTCCTGGGCTCGGAGTACCTCGCTGGATTCCCACGACTGCTGAATTCTGCCCATTTTCGCGGTTTTCGCGCAGTGCCCGCTCATGCGATGCTCAAAACAAGCGACTTATAGAATTTGCGAAAAATCGCTCAGCCTGTCCGATAACCGCGCTCAATGAGCCGCAGGAGCGTCCCCGCTGGGCGGCTTGATCCGCCCAATCGCCAGAACCAGCGGGATCATGCATGCGCAGAAAACCGCGAATACCGCAATGATGTCCATGTACGCCAGCATCGCCGATTGCCGATGCATCTGGCCGTAGATAAACGCCTGCGCGGTATGCAGATTGCCCGACGTCCTACCCCCGAATCCGCCCGCAGCCCCGTTCCCGCCACCCGGGAACATTCCCTTCATCCGGTTAACCTGGTTGCGGAACGCCTCATTCGCCGGCTGCAGTCCGCGCGTCATGACCGCCTCGTGCGCCTGCTGTCGCCGCGTCAACATGGTCGCCACAAATGCCGTTCCGGTCGACCCGCCGATGTTGCGCGCCAGGTTTGTCAGGCCGGAAACGTCGTTGCTCTGCTCCCTTGGAATCCCAGTGTAACTAATTGTATTGATTGGAATAAAAAGAAATGCCAGCCCAGATGCCTGTAGCACCCGGACCCACATAATGTACTTGAAGCTCGATTCCAAAGAGAACGTGTGCATCACCACCATCGACACCGCCAGCATGGTGAACCCGTAGCAGATCAGGTAGCGCGAGTCGGTCTTCCCCACCAATATGCCCACCACCGGCATCATCAGCATGATACAGATCGCCCCCGGCGAAATCACCAGCCCCGCCAGCTCCGCCGTGTAGCCCAGCAGCGTCTGCACCAGTTGCGGAATCAGTACCGTCGTCCCGTACAGTGTGAAACCCAGCACGAACATCAGCACAAACGGGATCGCAAAGGTCTTCTTCCGGAACAGTGTCAGGTTCAGAATCGGCCGCTTCTTGATCCTGATCTCATGCAGTTCCCACAGGATCAGCGTCACCAGCGACACCACGCACACGATCGCGAACGCGATAATCACCGGCGAACCGAACCAGTCGTCCTCCTGGCCTTTGTCCAGCAGGAATTCCAGCGATCCGAACCCCGTCGCCAGTAGCCCGAAGCCAAAGTAGTCCAGTTTCAATCCCTCTTTGGCCGACTTGGCGACTTGGCGCTTGATGTGCGGCGGATCCTCCACCAGTTTGTTGGTCAGGTAAAGGCTCAGAATCGCCACCGGCACATTGATGAAGAAGATCCACCGCCAGTTATAGTTATCCGTAATCCAGCCGCCTAGTGTCGGCCCGATTGCAGGTGCGCAGACGACGGCTAACCCATACAAGGCAAACGCCTGCCCACGCTGCTTCGGCGAAAAAGTATCCGCCAGAATCGACTGCTCCGATGGCGCCAGCCCTCCGCCGCCCGCTCCCTGCAGCACCCGGAAGAACACCAGCCAGCCCAGCGACGGAGCCAGCCCGCACAGCATGGAACTGATCCCGAACAGCACCACGCAGATCATGTAAAACTTCTTGCGCCCAATAAACGTGGTCAGGTACGCCGACGCCGGCAGAATAATCGCATTCGACACCAGATAGCTGGTCAGTACCCAAGTCGCCTCGTCGTTGCTCGCACCCAGCGATCCGGCAATATGCGGCAGCGCCACGTTCGCGATGGAGGTGTCTAACACCTCCATAAACGTCGCCAGCGTCACCGTAATGGCGATCGCCCACTGATTGGCGCGCGGCTTCCATGCCCGATCCGCTGCTGCCTGTGCTGCTTGCAGTTCGTCTAACTGGAGTGTTGCGGATCCCATGCGTCTGAATTTGATTCGATTGGCCACCCGCAGGACTCCAAAATTGCCGTAGATTGGTTCCACTGGGCTGGTCCACTTAAATTCTCCAAGCGAGGTCACGGCACGATGAAAAGCCTTATCGCCACAGCTCTCCTACTCTCCGCTAGTCTTGTGGCACCGGCCCAATCGAACGCCCCCAACGCCGGCTTCCCGTTCAAGAATATGTCGCTGCTCAAGCCTCCGGCCGGCGCTAAAGTCGCCATCTTCGAATTCGAAGACATGGAATGCCCCGTGTGCGCCGCTGATGCGCCCATCGTCCGCAAAGCTGTCGCCGACTACAAAGTCCCCTACGTCCGCCGCGACTTCCCGTTGACCGAGATCCACATCTGGAGCTTCGACGCCGCAGTCACCGCCCGCTATCTTCAGGATAAAATCTCGCCCACGCTGGCCGAGCAGTTCCGCCGGGATGTCTTCGCCAATCAGAACCGCATTGAAAACAAGGACGACCTCGCCCGCTTCACTCGCACGTGGTTCGCGTCGCACAACCAGAATCTGCCGTTCGTGATGGACGCTTCCGGAGCCTGTCGCGCCGAGGTCAAATCCGACCGCGCCTTTGGCGACAACCTGAACATCCACGCCACTCCATGCGTCTTCGTCGTCACCCAGAACAAGTGGGTCCACGTCGAAAACATGAGCCAGCTCTACCAGACCATCGATCAGGCCATCGCCGAAACCCGCGCACCCGCAACCACACCCCGCCGGCGCACCCCGGCTCACCCGTAATCCGCTAGCGTCCGTTCATTGGAAATTCCGCCGGCTTCTCGTTCTCGTAACCCGACAGGCTCTGCAAAAGCTGTGCGTTCACTTCGTCGGCGATCGCCATCAGCGTTCCCGGCAACTGGCTGAGGTCCATCCGCCCGACGTTGTCCTGAATAACCTGGAACAGCGTTACCTGCAGCGCCCGCGCCTCTTCCACCAGCACCGGCGACCGGAACCCCTGCCTCCTGCGCCGCGCCCCATGCTGCAGGGAAGCCATCGAGAACAGCGTCATCAGCCCCAGCTTTTGCGGATAGCGCAGCCGGTATGTAATCTCGTTCAACAACTCCGGCAGGTGCGCGCTCTGCTCCTCGACGCTCAACCTGACTGCCGCGAAGCTCTCTGCCTCTTTCATCTTTGCCAGCCACGCTCGCGTAATTCCTGGACGCTCTCGTTCCACCACGGTCGCCACCAGTTCCACAGGCGGCGGTTGCGAAGCCACGTCCCCTTCCGCCTCGGGCTGCTCAGCCAGCGGCGTGTCAATGGACAGCCACCGATGGATCACCTCCACCAGCGCGAAGGCCTTCACCGGCTTCAGTAGAACCTGGTCCACCTGGCGCAGTACCGCGGTCGTCGCCTTTGCCATGTCGGGATTCGCGCTGAGGATCAGCGTCACCGCCCCCGGATTCGCGTGCCGCATCGCCCCGGCGACGATCAGGCCATCGCCCGCGCCTGGCATATGCAGGTCGCTCAGCAGCACATCGAAATGTTCCGCGGCGATGTACTTCAAGGCCTCGGTCACGTTCGACGCAGTGGTTACATCGAATTCATATGCTTCGAGGACGACGCTCAGCCCGGTTAGAACCGAGTCGTCGTCGTCAACCAGCAATAACCTTGCGGTTGCCAAGGAGAAACCCCTTGTGCGGGTTGCACACAAACCTGCTTTATCCCCAAAATGGCTGCGGGACAGGAGAAAGTAGTACAGTTTTTTGCGTATCGATCCTACTGTGGAGAGTACACTGCCGCGCCCGCAATCCATCCCCAAAAACAGTGTGACCCCACATAACTCTGGTAACCCGCCGCCACTGGTTTCTTTGGCCTATCATTCCCGAGGCCGAGATTCCCGTCGACTCTTGCTCGCTCGGGTGGACGGGAATCGCTTCGTCCGCCAGAACGCCCTCACCGAGCGTGCTAGACTCGAAGTTTTCCGCTGTTCGCGCGCCGTAACCCGCGTTCTGTGCAGTCGGAAAGGAGGCTGTTCATGCATCCGGATCTTGCCAAGCTCGTCGTTCTACAGGCCCACGACCTAGAAGCCAAGCGGCTGCGTGACCATATGGCCGCACTCGTAAAAAACGTCGCCGCCCTTGAGGCTCGGGCCAAGGCCACCGTCGGCCAGCGTGCCGTCATCGTCGACCTGATCGCCAAAGAGGACGCCCTCCGCCGCAAGGAAGAGTCCGACGTCGCCGACCTGAAGCAGAAGCTCGAGCGCACCAAAAAGAAGCTGGACATGACCACCACCACCCACCAGCTTGAAGCCCTCGAGCACGAGGCCGCCTTCGCCCGCTCTGAGATCAGCCGCATCGAAGACGCCGAACTCGAATCCATGGAACGCGGCGAAACTCTCGAAGCCCAGCTCAAACTGGCCGATGCCGCTGTGGCTGATGCCGCCGCCACCTTCGAGCGAGAACGCGCTCGTGCCGTCGAGACCGCCGCCAGCGACCACACCGCCCTGCTCGAAATCGAACGCGAACGTACAGCCCTGCGCGCCGAGATCGTCCAAAGCGAAACCGGCGAAGCCTCTCTCGCCAACTACGACCGCATCGCCCGCGGTAAGGGGACCGCCGTCTCCGAAGCGCTCAACCAGAAGTGCACCGCCTGTCAGATGATGGTGCGCCCGCAGCGCTGGAACGACCTCCGCGATAATAGCCGTGACGCCGAATCCGCACACACCATCTTCTCTTGCGAAAACTGCGGCCGCATGCTCTTCTACGACCCCGCCCGCGACTCGCCCGCCCGCAAACCTGTCCAGGTCGAATCCATCGCCGCCCAGATCGTCCGCTCGCTCTAACCCAAATTGCCTGTCATGGCTGATCTGGCTGGACACCGTCTGTGGTCCCGACGATCTTCGAGCTGACGTGGGTCTTCTCAAAGTCGCGATTTTGCGCATCGATGATGATCTGCCGGCTGAAGAAGAACAGCACATGAATCTTGAATTCCGTCCCGAACGACACAGGAAGCCACACCCCGTCGGGCTGCGGAGCATACACCACGCTGAAGCCTAGTCCGGGCACATTCGTCCCCAGCAGAGTCCTCACCGCGAATGGAATCTTGCGAGCCATGTCCGTTCGGATCACCACCGGCTGATACGCGTCAACATCAATGTACGCATCGCCTTTCCATCCGAAATCGCTCTTGTCCTTCGGGCGGAAATCGATATGGAAGACGTCGCGCCCATTGATCCGTTCACGTCCGGCCAAATGAAATACAGTGTCGACCTGCCCCTTTGTGGTCAGAGGGAACAGTTGTCCGTTGATTCCATCCTTGGACTTGTCATCGGTCAGATCTGTCCGCATGCTTTCGACCAGATTGCGGTCCGTATCCCCGTCGCCTATCTGAATAGAAATGGAATCGTGATTGTTCGTGACCGCGGTCTTGCCGTCACCTTTCGCAGCAGGGAGCGACGTGTAAGCGACGTAATTATGTTTGGTCAGGACCCTGCCATCCAGCTTGACCAATTCTCTATGCGAGCCGCTGGGCGACGGCGTGACGCGGTAGTCCGTGACCTCCTCGCACATTACAGTCTTGCCTTTGCGAGAGACAACCCGCGTGTGCTGAATGTATACATAATGGCCGCGCTCCGCCTCGGTCTTATCCTGGTTGGCCGCAACACGTGCCATGATCGCGTCCGCCGTCGATGCTTCAGGGGATGCATCCAGCGGCTGGGCCAAGGCGACCGCGCCTAAGATTGAGAGCATAGCGCCAAGCGCCAGTGAGCGAAGAAAAGTCATCTGGACGATAGTACGCAGCAACTAATGGGCCGGTTCCAGGTGTGGGTGCAATTACATGTCACCTCCCCTGCCGCAATCGACCGCGAGTACAAATCCGCGATAATGAAAGTATGAGTACTCCCCGCAAACGCATCTGCGTCGACATGGACGAGGTCATGGCCGACGCCATCGCCGAACATCTCCTCCGCTACAACAAGGAATTCAACCTCTCCCTCACTAAGGAAGACCTCCTCGGCAAGCGTTTCTGGCAGGTCGTTCCCCCACCCCACCACCAGGTGCTCGACGACCTGATGCGAGCCAAAGACTTCTTCGCCGATCTCGACGTGATGCCCGACGCCCCACGCGTCCTGGAAGCACTCCAGCAGCACTTCGAGATATTCATTGCGTCTGCCGCCATGGAAGTCCCCACCAGCTTCAACGCCAAATACACGTGGCTGGAGCGCTACTTCCCCTTCATCCACCACACCCACATCGTATTCTGCGGCGACAAATCCATCCTCCGAGCCGACTACCTCATCGACGACAACCCGCGCCAGCTCGAAGCCTTCCACGGCACCGGAATCCTCTACGACGCGCCCCACAACGTCGCCATCACCGGCTATACCCGCGTCCACAACTGGCTCGAAATCGAGCAGCTCTTCCTCGACAAGAAGTAAAGTTTTACCCATGACCTCGGCTGCGACCAGCGGGAGCACCAGCGCGAAGCGCGGCGCAAGTCACGAAGTGACCGCTGCCCGCGCAGGGCGCCCGTCCGCCAGGACACTGTATTAGCAGTCCCTAAAATTCCTTGAACATCACATGCGGAATCAGTCGCCAGTATTCTTCCTGCGTCGCATCCCCCAGGCAAGCCTCAATAATCTTCCGCCCCAGCGGATCCAGGTCCGGCGTCAAAAACGGCTGCAGCTCGCGATGGAAGAACTCCCGCCACTGCCGAGCCCCCTCAGCCACGACCTCTAGACCACCCTGGAGCTGGTTCTCGACCTGCATAAAGATGGTAGGAATAATGGACCCCTCGATCCGAATCTGCTTCGGCACATATCCCAGCAGCGGACACTTATGCTCGATTAACTGTTCGCGGCTGAACCGCGCACTCCCTCGCCGAGCAAGATATTCGCGCGCGATCCACTCCCCCATAAAGCCCACCTTCCACGCGCCGACATATTGGTTCGGAATCAGAACATGCCGCGTCTCGGTGTTCTCGCAGATCTGCCGCAGCAGCAAATTCGCCTGGTCCACCCGCCGGCCCGTGCAGAACGCCCAGTACGACCCAACGCCCTCCGACCTCATCCCCTGCGAAGCCAGCCCCTTGCCCTCATCGATACTCGGATTCGCATGCCCCCGCGGAGCCACCAACCGCCACAACCATGCAAGCGCGGGGCTCAGAATCTGCAGCATCCCCAGAATCCCGTACTGCAGGCTGTCCTTGTGTGTCGGCGGGCAGCGCACACCGAAGCTCCGAATATCCACCGCAGCAGGCCCTTTCGTCACGTCCGAAATCATGTCCCGCGGAATAATGATCCGCGGATTTGAACATGGCTTGCCCGGAGCGTCCTCATCGTGCTCCCACAGCAGAGTGTTTCCGCCCGGAACAATGTAGTGATTCAGGAAGACCAGCGGCCGATCCGGCGTAATGCACAGCCGCTCCAGGGCTGGGTCCGTACCGTATTTGCGGATGTGGTCCACCCGCACGAACCACCCCTCCTCCGCATCCATGATGTTCAGCTTGGTCTTGCCCTCGTTGAAGCGTGGATGCGCGCACGCCATGTCGTCCGCCATCGGCCGCAGGTGGCAGGCCTCCGGAAGCACCAGCGTCCGTTCTTCTCCGGTCACCACGTTCTTTCCGAGCAGCAGCCGCCCATCTTCCAGGCGTTGAATGTGCGCAGTCATTTCACTCTTGCCGCCGCCCGACGCGCCCTCGTGCATAATCACAATCTGGTTGTCATAGGGAGTCACCACGCCAACCGCCGCGCAGTGATTGGTCGTCCAGCCCTCGCGCTCGCCCAGGTCCAGCAGCATCGAGTACACGCCCTTCTTCGCGCTCGGCCCGGGATACAGGTTGTACGCGTACACCTCCTGGTGCGTGTGCGATCGCAGATGCACCACCACCTGCTTGCCGTCGAAGTGCGTATGCCGGAACGTCGGCGCCACGAACAGCACTCCGCCGCTCACCCTGAAATCTGCCGGCATCTCGCTTCCCGGAACCATTCCCTGCAGGTCCGCCAGCGCCGCGGCAAAGAAGCCGCACTGCTTCGGGCAGATCAGCAGCGAGCCGTACCGCAGATCGGCAGGCCCGGCATAGAACGGCACAACAATCAGCTCCTGCCCTTCCAGCCAGCGCAGCGTCGCCTGCCGCGTTTTGTCAAAGCTCTCGCCGAACCGCTCGTAGTACGTCGGCTTGTCCGTCGGCAGGCTGTCCCCGATCACCATTGCGTTGGGGTCGCGCCGCCGTATGCGAACATCCGGAAAGTTCACGGCAATGCCGTTGCGCGCTTTCGTCACCACCGCCTCGACGACGCGCCCCGCACCCGGCACCTCAAACGCCGACTCGAACACGCACTTGTCCTCGCGATTCGCATGCCGCCAGTCAGTCGTCCCCGCATCGCGCCCCAGCGCCCAGTCCAGCAGGTCTTCCCGCCGCTCCGGCACATACAGCGCGGGCGCCGCGCTTAGCACTTCCATCACGTGGGGCGGCAGCTCCAGCGACGCCCAATCCGTCTTAAAATCTGTTTTAAAGCCAATCGCAGTCGGCGCAGCTAGTACGGTCACAGAGACTCCTTAGCGGCTCTCAAAGCTCGCGGGACCCTCCTGCACCTCCTGGCGGCGGGGCCGTCTAGCTCGCAAACTACCGAGAAGTGCAGTTAGTCCCACCTTTAGAATCGCAAAGGAACCCTTGTCCACACTGTGAGCGCCATCACATTCCCGCCGGATGCTCGCCGCAGTCAGCTCCCTTCGTAACGCCGGAATATACTTCACCAGAGGTTCAAATGTCTGCCGCTCGCACGGCTCATCAACTCAGAATTACAACTGTCATCGCTGTCGTGTTGCTTAGCCTCGCACGCTGCACGTGGGCGCAGACGGGAAAGCCCGCCGCCTATCCAAATCATCTGCCCTATGCGTTCAGCAATTTTGTCTGGTGGACTGACCCCGATCTGCGCGCGCAGCTCAGGAAGCGTATTCCCGGCCTGGGCGAAGAACTCGCCCCAACCCATGCAGCTGAATCTCGGGTGCGCGACGCTCTCACTTCTCTGCTCCGCGAAAAGGGAATCGCCGCGGACATCATCAGCGAAGAGCCCTCACCCTCTTCCCTAACCGGACAGTATGTCCCCGAAGCTCCCGGGCCGGCCATCTCTCCGATAAGGTGCGCAACGATTCATCCCTGAGCGGATACCGTTTCACCTTCAGCCCTCAAGAAGTTAAGGCCGACGCTGTCGTCGACCTTACCCTCGACTTCTTCAATGAAACCGATCAGCCCAGCGTGATCGTCCACTAAGCCGTCCCCGTGCGGAGAAGCAGTCGGCCATCACTCGCCGTCCACAACCTTTCCATACTCCTCCAGCAGCGCGCCCCATCCGCCAACCGAGTTGACCTGCTCGCGCATCCCCGCGAAGTTGCCGCGTGCCGCTCGAACCCGCGATGCTCCAGTTCCACCAGCGTGGTCCCATCGTCTGCCGGAGTGAACCGCACCTTAACCTCGCTCGCCTTCGCCAAGTCCGGCCACCCCTTTTGTATCTTTCCGTCCGACAAATAACCCGTTTATTTACTTTGCTTTATCATCAGCAAAGAATTAATTCGCGAAATACCCGGTAAAAACCACGTGTCAAGCCCCCAAAACACCTAACTGTATGACCCATAAGCAAATAGGATCTACAGTTGAGTTACGGTGCGCTTGGTATACTGAGCTTGTTTGTTTGAATGAAAGAAAGCCCGGCGCATTCCGCCGGGTTTTTTTCTTAAGTTGGCCGTGATCTCGAAAAGCTGGTTCGATCCGGATCTAACTCGTTTATTGTCATTATTTTGCAGTCAAAAAACAAGGGGGGGGTGCCGCCATGTCGCAGCCGGCTCATCTAGGCATACAGCGCCGACTCAAACTGCTGCAGCGCAAAATCGGACCAGGCGTGGCTGTCCCGGTGCCACGTGTCGCCTTCTCCTCCCAGAAAATTGGGAAAGTCCATCCGGCAGTATCCGCACCGCGAGCCGAAGTCGTACAGTCCCTGCGCCGCGCCGTCCAGATACAGCACCGCCTTCAGACCATCCCGCGACCACTCCACCGTCGCGATCCGCTCGGCGGTCGGCCGCTTTAGTTCGGCATCGCTCTTGGCCAGCGCCTCCACGTTGTAGATCAGCATCGCGTCGAGGATGCTCTCGTCGTGCTTCTGCTGCGACCGGTCACAGGCATAGAAATAGCCCGCAATGCCCTCGTCCTCGAAGACGACGGTCCACGGAACGGCGGGCGAATCGGAGGACAGGAACGCGCGGCCGGGAGAGAACGTCAGTGACTGCATATAGGACCATCTTAGTTGAGTGGCGTCGCGCGTTACACTCGTAGCAAGTTCACAGGAGACGAGATCCGCAGTGAAGACAGATCAGACCGGCCGGACAGCATGAGCCGTCTGCGCATCCACATCGGTCGTCCGCAACGCTTTGCCGCGCTTCTGCTCCTGGTCTTCATCGCCGAATGTCTCTGGGTCGTCGGCCATCAGGAACTCTCCACCGCCGACTACCGCTTTGCCCGCTGCGGACGCGAGATGTGGGAGCGCCCGTCCCCCGTTGCCGGATACTACACCACCTGCGGCAATCTCAACGGAGATGGCACCTTCGCCTACCGCTTAGCCGGCCTGCCCCTTACACTGCAACGCCTCGCGCTGCTCACCGCGGATCACTTCCGCTTGCCCGCAAACCGCCTTTATCCCGGCGGAGCCTTGAACGGCACCACATGGGAGGCACGTCACCAACTCGCCAGCGTGATCTACCTGATCCACCTGCCGTTCGTGCTGTTCGGCGTCTGGCTTGGCGGCGGAGTCTGGTGGGTCGCGCGCCGCCTCTTCGGCAACGAGGGCGGATTTCTCGCACTCGGCCTCTACTGCTTTTGCCCCGCAATCATTCGCCTGGCGGTCACACCCAACAATGACCTGCTCGCGATGTGGGGACTGTTCGGCCTGGTCTACACCGCCATGGGAGTCGCCCACGCGATGCAGGGACCGCGACGCAAGTGGCGTCCGCGCATCCTGTTGCTTACGGTTGCGCTGGGCTTCACCGCCGCGGCACACTTGCTGGCTGCAATCCTCGGCTTCATCGCGGCCGTCATCTTCATGCTGTATCTCGCCGAGCGCCGCCGTAGTTACGTCATGCAGATTCTGATCTTCTCGGCGATCGGCGCGCTCATGATGCTTTTCGCGTTCTACGGATTTCATCTCGCCGCGTTCAGCTATGTCTTCACCGGCGGCGCCGCACGCTTCTGGTTCTCACTGGCGCAGCCTCGCAGCTTCCTCTTTGCTCGCGGATTTGCATACACGCTAGTCAACTTCCCGATCCTGATCGCCGCCGCCGTCGCGCTTATGCTGTACGCAGGCGCGCGCCGTAGCCGTTACTTCGGCAACACCGCACCCCTGCTGATGCTGCTCGCGCTGGCTCCGATCGTCACCACGCAGACGGTCACTGCACCGTGGCTATGGGCGCTGCCGTTCCTCTTCACTTTCCTAGGTGGCGTCTTCTCCGACGCGCTCGAGACGCCCTATCGCAAGCTATTCCTGGTGCTGAGCGGCGCAATCCTGGCCGCCCAGGCCATGGAGTGCCTGGCCTCGCTACCGCTGCTCGCCCACTAAATTTGTCGCACGGGCAACCGGAAGAACTGCGCTCGATTCTTACGAATAGTAAGGTGTGGTCTACAAGAGCTCGCCACCGCAGGAGAGGAAATGGGCGAAATGACATCGTGCTTGGCTTTGCGCATCGTGGTCGCGGCCTGTTTCGCCTCCGCCGTTCTCTCTGGCTGTAGTAGCGCTCCACCGCCAGTACAGAAGGCCGATTACTCTGCAACGCTAAATAAATATTATGAAGGCAGGCCGCTGTGCGTTTGGTCCGATACGGTGAAATTTCCCGTGGAGGCAACATCTGCCGACGCCACAGAGCGTGGTTTCGACGCTCTTGAAGTCGCAGGTCTGCTGGTGCGAAAGGCGGCCGGAAAGCATTCTCCGAAGGGTTCCTCCACCTACGATCTGTCTCCCGAGGGCCGCTCCGTGTTCGATGTTGATATCTCCGATCCCGGTGCAGGAAATTTCTGCTATGGCCGACGCAAGGTCATCAGCATCGACCGCGACAACCACAACAGCCCGAGCACGGAGCTAGTCGACTACCACTACAACGTAACCGATCCCGCCTCGTGGGCAAAGGAGTCCGCAATCCAGCGCGCGTTTCCGCAAGTAATGTCTGAATTAGCCGCTCCGCACAAGGCCGAAGTAACTTTGCTCGATACCACTGACGGTTGGGAGGTTTCTGGAACGCCGTCAATAATCCCGATACTGAGTACCCGATCGCGAGGGGCGACACTGGCAAAAGCAAAGGCGCTGTTCGGCCTCATTAAACAGCCGTCATAGACCACCTTAAATTAAGCTTACATGGACTACAGACCACCGCCGACAAAGGCCTGGTTTCACTGTGCGCCGGCCCGGTCGAGCGCCTGCCGCTGCTCCGCGTAGGGTTTCATCCTGTACTCCGCCGGAGCCACGCCGCCGGCAAGATTGCGAACAAAGTAGTCCCAGCGGCGGCGCGTCACGTACGGTGTCGCTTCTTTGTACCCATGCTTCGCATTTGGAATCATCAGCAGATCAAAGTCCTTGTTCGCCTTCCTCAACGCGTCAACCATAACCAGCGTGTTAGCTGGTGGAACATTGTCATCCATCGTTCCGTCGATGAGAAACAGTCTTCCCTTTAGATTCTTCGCAGAGTTTTCGTTTGCCTGGCTGTCGAAGTTGGTCGAACCATCTGCATTCTTCTTCAACAGGCCGATCCACTTTTCCGCCCAGTCATCCTCATACAAGCGATTGTCGTGGTTTCCGCTCTCGCTGACACCCACCTTAAAGAAGTCTGGCGCATGAAACATCGCTGCCGCAGTAGCCGCGCCGCCGCCAGAGTGTCCGTAGATCCCGACTCGGTCCCCATCGATCCATGGATACTTCGCAGTCAGCTCTTTGATCCCCGCCACCTGGTCGGGAATTGTATTGTCCGCCAGATCGCCGTACAAAGCGTCGTGGAAGCGCTTCGAGCGACCAGGAGTTCCCATGCCGTCGATACACACCACGATGAAGCCGAGTTCCGCAAGCGCTTCGTCATCGCCATGTGCGGCAACGAACCTGCGAGTGCCGCACGATCCGGTCTGCGGCCCGGGATACACATGATCGATGACCGGATAACGCTTCGACGCATCGAAATCAGTCGGCTTGAACAGGAACCCGTAGAGGTCGGTCTTACCGTCGCGTGCCTTCACCGTAATCGCGGTCGGAGGCTTCCATCCCGTTGCGCGCAACTTCGAGATATCCTGATGCGCAACCTCCGTCACGGCATTGCCCTTGTCGTCGCGTACTATGGCGGTCGCAGGCGTCTCCGGAGTCGACGCAACATCGACAAAGTAGCGCCCGTCCGGAAACATGGTCACCTCGTGTTGTGCGTTGTCCGGCGTAAGCAGGTTCATCCCGGTGCCGTCGAAGTTCACGCGGTAGAGCGCCGCGAAGTACGGATCACGGTCCGCTTCCTTCCCCAGCGCCATGAAGTAAATCACACGCGCCTTCTCATCCACATGCAGCACCTGCGTCACATCGCCATCGCCCCGTGTGATCTGATTCTTGAGCGCTCCCGTGCTCCCATCGTAGAGGTAAAGCTGTCCCCAGTTATCGCGTTCCGAGAACCAAAGCACCTCGTTCGATTGCGAAAGGTAGCGCCAGTTCACCGTGTCCTTCCCGATGCCCAGGCCGTCGGCACTCTCGAAGTAGGTCGCCGCAGTCTCAGTCATCACGTCGCGCACTTTGCCACTTGGTGCGTCGGCCACGCGCACCCACTCCTGCTTATGATCGCGTGACGTCGAGACGAACACCAGGCGCGAACTGTCTGCACTCCACTGCACATCGTCCCAGCCATGGCCTCCGGCGCAACTCACGTCATCACACAAGGTGGAACGGTGCTGATCCGGCGGCATCTTCAACCGCACCACTTTATGCTTCTCCACGTCAATGGCGACACGCTCGATCATGGTTACGCTGTCATCTCCCACCAGCGGGTAAGCCCAGGATTCAAGCTTTGGATGCCCCACTGTTGTGTTGACGAGATACATTTTGCCGACCTTGCGCTGGTCCTGCTGAAACGTCGCAATTTTCTTCGAGTCCGGCGACCATACCAGGATCGGTCGGTCGCTGTGGGTCCATCCGGCGTTGTCGGTGGCATAGCCGAAGTCGGTCACACCGTCCTTAGTAAGTTGCGTCTCCCTTCCGCTCGCGACATCCCGCACCCAGAGATTGTTTGCACGAATGAAGGCCGCCGTCCGGCCGTCGGGCGACACGTCGAATGTATCTGGAAGTACGTCGGCATTCGTGCACTTGACCGTTGCGCGCAGTTCACACCGCACCACTCGACTCCCCATCGTGAGCCGAATTACCGTGCCACCATCCTCCAGGGAAAGATGATCGATCGCCAGATTGCTCGCCTCGAAAGCGGGACTCTTATCCGATCCCGCCATAGCATTGAGCGCATTCGCCACTGCGGCATGATCAAACGCCGGCACCTTCGTCCGCTTGGCCGGATCGACCAGCATGTAGGAAACGCCGTCCGGTCCAAAGTCGCGATACCAGAAGCGGCCATCCGTCAGCCACTGCGGATGATCCACTGAGTGGTAGACCAGCGGCTTCACGTTGTAGTCCAGGAACTTCTCGGCCTGCGCGTAGTCGGCCGCAGTGTATATCTGTGGCGTCTGAGCTGCGCAGGTGGCAAACCAGCAACATACGAACGCGGCCCGGATTGTGCGTTGAATCATCTCGCCTCCGGCCAGCGGATCGGTTCCTGGCCACTTTGGCAAGTCTAGCAATAAGGGGGCAGCAATTGAGTAAGCGAAGTGCTGCCCCAGAAGCATGCCATGGCTTACGGCTGATAGAATCAGCCTCCTATGCAAGCGGGCCATGTACCTCTATCTTTACTCGGAGAGTAGTCATGAAACTTTTGCCCCTCCTGCTCACATGTTTCCTCGCCTCTACTCCTCTTGCCGCCTACGCGGACTTCACCTATCAGGAGACAACCCAGGTCACCGGCGGTTCCATCGTCGGCATGATGAAGATGGCTGGAATATTCAGCAAGCAGGCTCGCCAGGCCAGCGATCCTATTGTTTCGACCGTCATGGTCAAAGGCAACAAGATGATCCGGATCGGCAAAGACACCTCCGAGATCATCGATCTGGATGCCGAAACCATCACTGAAATCGATCATCAGAAAAAGCAATACACCACGATGACCTTTGCCCAGATGCGTCAGCAGATGGAAGCTGCGATGGCCAAGGCGAAAGCACAACAAGCCAAACAGCCCGTGCCCGCAGCCCCAGACAAGGCCCAGCAGGTTGACGTCAAGTTCACCGTGAAGGTTCGAAACACAGACGCCACCAGAGACGTCGCCGGCCTCAACGCAAAAGAATCAATCATGACCATGACGATGGACGCCACGGACCAGAGTTCCGGGCAGACAGGCTCGCTGGCGATCACCAACGACATGTATCTGACGCCAGAGATTCCGGGATACGAAGAGGTGCGTGATTTCTATAAACGCTTTGCCGTCAAGATGGGAACCGTCATGAGCGGCGCCATCAACTCCCAGATGTTGGCCATGTTGCAACAACCCGCTGCAGGCAAGGGCATGGCGGACATGGTGAAAGAGATGTCCAAATTGAAAGGCGTCCCGGTTCTGCAGATTATGCGCATGGGCACGACCGTGGACGGCACACCCCTGCCTGCCGCATCCGAAGCGCCTTTGCCCACTGGTCCACCTCCGCCATCGGTAGGAGACATTGCGAAGTCGGCCGTGATGAGCAGCCTGCCCTTTGGAGGGTTTGGCAGAAAGAAGAAGCAGGAGGATCCGCCTCCCGCCGCCAGTTCCGGTCAACCAACTGCCGCGGTCCTGATAGAATCGACGACCCAGGTGAGCCAGTTTTCGAAGGCCTCGCTCGATGCCTCTCAATTCAATCCGCCTTTGGGTTACAAGCAGGTTGAGCTAAAGCCCATTGAGTAAATGCTATTCCAGCGAACACTACATCGGACCACCACTCTCAACTCTGCCCCAGACTATGGATTGTTGGAGCACCGAATGGGATTTGAACCCATGAATACTGGTTTTGCAGACCAGCGCGTTAGCCACTTCGCCATCGGTGCCTGTGCCGCCGCGCAATCGACTACACACCCTGCGCGGCGGGGCGATCTTTGTGATCCTTACTTCGGCTGCGGCGTCGTCCGCAGATACGGCTTCACCGTTTTGTAGCCCGGAAAGATCTTCGCCGCATCGTCATTCGAAACTGCGCCGGTGATGATCACGTCTTCACCCGGCTTCCAGTTTGCCGGAGTCGCAACCTTGTGCTTCGCCGTCAACTGCATCGAATCCAGCACGCGAATGATCTCGTCGAAGTTACGCCCCGTCGTCATGGGGTACGCCAGAGTCAGCTTGATTCTCTTGTCCGGCCCAATCACAAACACCATCCGCACCGTGGCATTGTCAGCAGGCGTCCGTCCCTCGCACGAGTCGCCCGCATCTCCAGGCAGCATGTCGTAGAGCTTGGCTACCTTCAACTCAGGATCGCCAATCACCGGGAAGTTCACCGCCGAGCCGGTCACCTCTTCAATGT
>JALYIG010000415.1 GCA_030775885.1 Acidobacteriota bacterium
AACAACTCCCCTCACTACTCAAACATGCCACCCGGCATCCAGGGCAGCGCGCACATCCCGCGCCCGCTTCGTCTCTTCCCCCCGCAATTCCCTGCGCCGTCCCGCATCCGCATACCGCCGCTCCTGATGCTCCGTCTCCGCAATCACGCAGGGCACCTGCTGCGGCTTCCCTTCGCGGTCTACCGCCACGTAAGTTACATACGCCGACGACACATGCCGCAATGTACCCGCGCGCGCGTCTTCCACCATCGCGCGAATGCCAACCTCCATGCTGGTGCGAAACGCGCGATTCACACTAGACTTGAGAATCAGCAGATCGCCGATATGCACCGGGGCAACGAAATCCAGGTGGTCCATCGAAGCCGTCACCACGATCGCCCGGCAGTGCCGCACCGCCGCAACCGCTCCCACCAGGTCGATAAACTGCATCAGTCGTCCACCAAACAGGTTGCCCAGCGCGTTCGAGTCAGCCGGAAAGATGATCTCGCTGCGCTCCGCCTGCGACTCAGACACTGTTCGCGAAATAATCCTGTCGTCGCTCATCTCTTCATTCTAAATGCCGCAACCGGGCAGCCGTTAGAATCAATCCATGGACAAGCTTGCCGCGCTCAACGAGATTCTTCAGCTCGACCCCGCCAACGCATTCGCACGCTACGGCCTCGCTATGGAGCATATCTCCCTCGGCAACCCAGAGGCCGCCCTTGCCGAGTTCGCCGCATGCACCGAGCACAATCCCGACTACGTCCCGGCCTATCAGATGTCCGCGCAGACGCTGGTCACACTCGGCCGCACCGAAGAAGCCCTGACCCAAATTGAAGCCGGCCTTGCCGCCGCAACCTGTACTGGAAACCAGCACGCCCACGCCGAGATGTCCGCCATGCGCGACGAACTCCTCACCCGCTAACTTACGTCGTCATTCTGACTCGCAGAGTTCTCCGTAGTCGCCTTAGCTTGACCTGCTACTGCAGCCCAAGGTCCGACAACTGCTTCGGATTCGCCTCGTCACTCGCTAGCAAATTGTGACACGTCGAGCAATCGTTGGTGATCGTCTTTCCATCCTTCGACGTGTGGCCGCCATCATGGCAACGGAAGCAGCCCGGCGAAGGATTATGCCCCGGCGCGCTGTGGCCCATGCCATTGGGATACGTACCCCAGGTCACCTTCATCTCCAGAAAAATGTTGCGCTTGTAAATCTCAACCAGAGACTTGACCGCCATATCCACGGCTCCGCGCTGTCCATTCCAGATCGCCGGGTACTGTCCCTGATAGAAAGCTTGCAATCCTGACGTTATCTTCGCCGCCGCTTCATCCTGCGACTTGTACTCTGCCTGGATCAGTTCCAGGCCCTTCTTGTGCACGAACGGAAGCCCCGGGTTCGGACTCCCAACCTGCATTGCCTCGTCGATCGCGTCCTCCGCAGTCTGGAAGACATGCGTCGCCTGGTTATGGCAATCCATGCAGTCCATCTGACGGGTCACGCCTTTGACCGGTCCTTTCCAGTCGGCACTCACAAACTGCGTCACCGTTCCGTCCGCATTGTGCTTGTTCACCGCGATAATTGTCTGGTTGGTGGAGTCGGTTGCCACATACTCGTAGTGATCCAGATGATGACCATGGATGCCGCTTTGCCGCGAGAGCGAATCCACTCCGCCAAGGTGCAGCGCAAGCACGTTGTGGGTCACGGAATTTTTCTCGTCGTCACCATACATCGTCTCGACCAGCAGCTTTTCGCCCACAAAGTGAGTCGGCGAATGGCACTCTTCGCAGGTCGCCCGCGCAGGACGCAACTCCGAAAGCGATGCCAGAATCGGCGTCGGATAGTTGTGCAGGGTCACCTCGATCAACTGCTTCGTTCCATTCACCTTGGCGTGAACTTCCGCTGCGATGCCAGCGCCAATGTGGCACTGCACGCAGGCCACATGCGAGTGCGGCGATACCTGGTAAGCCGTCCACTGCGGCGCCATCACATGGCAGGTTTGGCCGCAGAAGTTCGGGGAGTCCATGTACGATATTCCGCGATAACTCGCCGTGCCAACAATAACGAAGTTGATGAACGTCGCCGCCAGCACAATCTCAATGCCACGCCGGAACACCGGGTCCTTCAAGTCGACTTGCGGATAAACCGAAGGCAGTTGACCCACCGCCTTCAGCTTCCGGCGCCGCAGCCAGATGCCAATCGGAATCAGCACAAGCCCAAACACGAACAGCCCGGGAAGGCACAGGTCGACGACGATCCCGACATAGGGATTCGTCGGGCCCGCGTGCCCGAACAGCGTGACCACCCAGAAGCCCACCAGCACAAACGCCGAAGCCGTCGTGAGCGCCCCGCCAATCAGGCTGATCCAGTTGTTTCCGAAAAAGAGGACCGGACGAAGCGTCTTCTCCAATTTATTGAACATGCTCACCACCCCGTGTACCCGTTATGAAGTGCCAAAATATCCGATCAAAGTTAGCACTAGCAGGACCAGGCCAATAAGAATGGCGGTGAAACCGATCACCTTGGCGAAGTTCACCCACCAATATACCGGCTTGTCTCCGACCCTGCTCTCCAACTTCCCTTGCGCCTCCAGGCGTTCGTACTCTAGCGCGCGCTTCTTCTTGAACTCTTCTTCCGTTTCTTTGCCGGTGAAGATCACCATGTCCATCGGAAAGCTTTCCGGCCGCAGATGCGTGTTGACGAAGTGAATCGAAAAGATAAAGAGAATTGCAAGCAGAGCCTCTTCACCATGCACCACCAGCACCGCGTTCAACGCCCAACCTGGCAGAAAGTGGGAGAAGAACGGCGCAAACCACATCGCGTATCCCGAAAAACCAATGACGATCATGCCCCAGAAGACCGCCCAGTAGTCGAATTTCTCCCAGTATGCGAAGCGGTCAAACTTCGGCTTCGGCCCTAATCCCACAAACCACTTCAGATGCCCAATCAGGTCCTGGACATCCTTCCAGTTCGCGACCATCGAGTTCGGGCCCCAGAAGATCCCCTTCTCCTTATGCACCAGCACGCGCGTCGCTAGATCCTTCAGGTGATACAGAAATGCCAGGGTCAGAACGATCGCACAGAACTTGTGGAAGAAAAGTATCGCGCCAAAGCCGCCCACTGCACTGGCAAACTTGCGCGCCGCCAAGTTGTCGCTGAAACGCATCGGCAACCCAGTCGCCGCCAATCCCAGAAACGAACTGAACAGAATAGCGTGCAGATATCGTTGCGCCAGAGTGAAGCGGACGTAGAAACGCTCTTTGGTAGCGCTCTCAGGCTGCTCCAATGGCGCTATTAGTGTCTCGTCAGTCATGTTTCTCCTCCGCAGCCGGCTCTTTCCTGCGTTGCTCCTTCTTCGCACGGATAAACCACAGCAGGGTATGCAGCGCGAAGAAACTCAGCGTGACCCAGAGCAACAGGTTCATGAATTTCCGGATGTAATACAACGCAGGATTCAGCTTGCGGTTATGCGGATTCGCATGGGGCTGATACTGCACAAAGCTCGCATTCGCGTCCTTGTGGCACCGGCCGCACGTCTTGATCAGGTTCGCTTTGTTCACCGGCGACGCGGGATCGGACGCCGGCAGATTTCCATGGGCGCCATGGCAGTCCCAACAGCGCGCTGTCTCCACATATCCGCCCAGCAATCCCAACTGCGAGTGGAACGTGTCGCGATACGTGGCGAGTTGTTCTTTATGGCACGACCCGCAGATCGGCGTGGATTGCATGCGGAAGCTCGCCTCGGTGGGCTGCAAGATCGCGTGCGCGGTGTGACAATCTGTGCATACTGGAGCTTTCTTGTTGCCGTCCGCCACCGCTTTGCCGTGAACGCCGGCAGAGTACTCGGCCATCACTCCGCCATGGCACGTCCCGCAGGTGTTTGGAACGTTCGCTCCATAAGTCGTGCTCTTCTCATCCTTGTGGCTCAGAATGTTGTGCGAGCCATGGCAACTCATGCAGTTCGCCGCCACCAGCAAGCCTTCCTTACTCACTGCGTAGCCGTGAATCGAATCCATGTACGTCGCGTATACGTTCTGCAGACCATACTTCTTCGCCAACGCTTCACTGGCATGGCATGAGCCGCAAGTCTTTGGAATGTTCAGCGGATAGACTGCCGACCGCGGATCTTCCTTGGGGAATACCGAGTGTGCGTCGCCGTGGCAGCTTGTACATGGATGCGCGCTGGCCTTGGCATGGATGCTGCCGCCAACCGCGTTCGCCTGGTCCGCGTGGCACGTAGCGCACTTCACCGGCTCTTGTTGATCCGGATGCGGGTATTCCTTGATCGACGTGTGGCAGTCGGTGCAGGCCATGCTCCCGTGAATACTGGAGTGGAACTTGTCCCCATCCACGCCAACTGAATGGCCCGATGCATCCTGCATGGTCTTGTCGGCATGGCACGAGAGGCAATCAGTCTGGGCCTTCAGCGCCAGCGGCAAGCACATCAACAGCGTCGCGACACCCAGGCCCCGCGCAATGAAACTCCACCTTGCACCTGAACCCTCGCCCTTGCCAACATCCCGTCCCATAGACGCAACACTTCCCCGCGGGCTCAGTTCAATGCCCGTTGATGCCACAACCTAACTTGCTCAGCTCTGTTGCAGTCACTCGTGGAAGCGGGGTCCACCGTGCTCTGGGTCGGGAGAGGCTGCCGCGGAGGCGGAATGCACACCCCCGCACGACCGTCGACTATTTCAGGCTCTTCACGTAGGTGACGACATCCTTGATCTGTGCGTCCGTCAGCTTGCTTGCAAACGCCGGCATCTTGCCTTTTCCGGCCTTTGTCTCTGTGATCATCTCCGCTTCGGATTGCTTGCTCGCGCTGAACGGCGGGACCTTCATCGACTTGCCGGCCGGCCCACTGGCCGAGCCATCGGCCGCGTGGCACATTGCGCACTTAGCCTTGTAATTCTCTGCGCCGGTGCCCTGGGCAAAGGCGGTGCTCATGGTCGTAGCTGCCATTACGGCAACCACTGCGATTTGGGTTCCAAGTTTCATTTGCCAATCTCCTTGTATCGTCTTGATCAATCCGATTCGTGCATCGTTCTCTCGGATTAGAACTCGTAATGCAACCCAAGCGTAACGTTGTTCGCGTGGAAGTTCCGCGGAGAAGTAAATCCGGCAGGCGATGCAGTTACGGCAGTCAAACCAGGATAGTTACTGCATGGAGCCACCGTCACCGTCGCCGAGGTCGGCGTGGCGCTGCAAAGCGTAGCTCCCGACACACCGCCCTCGCCGTAACCGTAGTAGTTATAGTCCATCCTCCAAACCAGGCCAGGATGCATCGTGTAGGCAAAATTCAGGAAGGGCGTCTGGTAGGCGGAGACCATCGAGCCGTTCACATCGCGGGCATCGTTGAAGAATCGGCTGCCGTTGACTGCGCTGATCGTGTAACCACCACCCAGCCGCACCTGGCTGATCGGAGTGTAGGATCCGCCTACCGATACGAACTGCGTCGGCGCGTCCATGAAATCCCTGCCGAACCATGTCGTTAGCGCTGTGGTGCCAACGGCCGGGGCGCAAAGGTTCGGTAAGCCTGAGCTATTCAGCGTGGCCGCGCCGGGGATGAACGGTGCGGTCGTGGTAGTGCTGGCGGCTGTGCCACCGTTGTTGTAACAAGTATTGGTCGAGGCATACACATCGCTGTAGGAGTAGTTGAAGTCAAGCGAGTAGTGTTCATTCGGCGCCAATACCATGCCCACGCTGCCGATCCGGTTGCGGTCTTCGTGGGCGATCGGGCCGCTGTAATTGAAATCGCCCGTTGTGATGGACGCCGGTTTGTTGTTGGTATTGTTGTGCCGCTCACGGTCGCTGATCGACCCTGTGAAAGTCGCCCACCCCGTCGGCCGGTAAAGAGTGTGCATCCGGAACGTCCTGAATTGCCGCTGACCAACTGCCGTGAAGGCGTTGTCCGCATAGCCAATCTCCGCCGAACCATTCAGGTCCCAGTGCTTCGCAGGATGCAGTGCGGCAGTAAAAACTCCGGCATTTTCGTTAATCGTAACCGTTCCGTTGACTGGATCGGCCAGCGACGTGTCCGGGATGGGTCCCTGGTGCGGAACGCCTTGCCCGATATTGCGGTTGCTATAGCGATACGTCAAGGAGAACTGCGCGCGCGCCACAGGATCCCAGCTCGCCGTCAGATTGTTGATCAGATATTCCTGGCCATAGTAGTTATAGGTCAGGACGCCGTTGACCCCGTGAGGAAGCGAGGCAAATCCCGTCGTCAGTGCGCCGGAATAGTTTATGGTTGCGTTGCCCGCTCCCGCCGGAGTCGCCAGCACAGTCTGCGGCGGAATAATCGACGCACCCGGTTCGTGGGTGCTCGAGTAAGTCGCCTGGTCGGCAATGCTGACCGTGGGAGCAACATGATAGACAACGCCAAAATCGGCGCCAATCACCGTATGCTGCACTGTGGAATTGCCGCCGTTCCAGATCACCGAGCGATTGGTTGTGCCGTTATAAATTGCATTCGCTCCCGTCTGTCCTGCGGTCGTCGTAGACAGCCCCTGCGCACTCTCGTAGTAGTGGTTCATGTCCGAACGCCCGCGGGTGTAATGGACATTCCCGTTCATCACAACGTTCTTGATATCCGCACTCTGAAAGCGAATCGTCTCCGTCGGCGTCCAGGTGCGGGTCGGCAAGGAACGCACATAGCTGGTCACAACCGAGCATGCAGGGTTGATGATCGGCAGACCACCGGGCGTGGTTGCAGGCGAAAGAATGGTATTGACCGCATTGCTGGTGTACGCTGTGCCCATGCTTGCGGTGTTGCATGCCGTAATTCCGTAGGGTGCGAAGGCCGTGAAGTTGCCAAGGTAGACCGGCGTCCCATCGGCTTCCTGAGCCATGAATCCATTCGGATTCAGCTTGAAGAACGTGTCGTTCTTATAGTGATTGGCCTGCATCTCAAACGTGATCTTGGTGCGCGCTGCTGCCTTCCAGTCAATCGCGCCCAGATAGTCGTCGCTGCCATTGCGCTGGTACTGCTCCAACAGCGCGTTGTATTTCAGAATCGTGTACGAGGGACTAAGCGCCGGCCCTTCCATGGTGTAGTGAGAATAGCCAAACCTGACACTGAAAGTGGAAAGCGGGGCAAGCGTGAGGTTAGTGTCCGTCATCCGGCGAACGATGTTGAACATGACCGGCGACTGGTTCACCCGTGGCTGGGCCAGTAATCCTACCGGCGCATTCGACGGCCCAATGGCGGTGTTTAGACCGCCGGGGATGTTTGGGTTCCCCAGAAGGTTGTAATCGGAATACAGCCGGTCGCGCCGGAAAAATCCGGAGAACTCATAGACCTTGCCCTTCGAGGCATCCAGCTTCTGGACGACATAGGGATCGCCGCCGAAGCCATTGCCGAACGTCGACAAGTCATCCACCAGCGTGTGCTTCTTACCCGGAAGCGCATGCATCGAGTAGCTCTCGCCAAACACGCGCGGGCCGCTGTGCAGATTGACCAGCGTGTCGTACATCGCGCCGCTGCCGGATACAGTGGCAGCACGCCCACCAGCATCGAACATGTGGTGAGCCGTGTAGCCATCCGGCGTGGAAAACTTTGACTCCGGAGCCGGTGTTGTGCCGTTTGTATCTTGCGCCACTACGGCACCAGCCGTGGCGATCATCATGGCAACAACCATGAAACCTGCTGCGCGGCGAACTCTTGCGGAAGAGGGCTGCTCTTTGGAATGCATTGCGAACCAGCCATTGTTCTTCATTTGAAGCCTCACTTGAAAAAACTCAATCACTTGGAAAACCTGTATCTTCATCGCCGAAGCTCACGCCGCGCCGCCCCATTGGACGCGCGGCAGATCTCCGTTACCGGATAAATGCCTGACTGGCGTTTGAACCATGAATCATCGTGTGGCACGTGATGCAGGGCGTCACTGTCGTTGAACCCGGATCCAATCCATGAACACCACCGGCGGAAAGCGGGCTGTGGCACTGGTTGCATAGCGTGGCAATCGACGGCATATTCAGAAGCCGCGGATTCTGCGTCCCGTGCGGCGTATGGCAGGTCACGCAACCCTCGGCCCTCACCGGAGCATGCTCGAACACAAAAGGTCCGCGCACATCGGTATGGCACTTGGTGCAGATCTGGTTCTGGTCTTCCGTCGAGCGGAGGTTGTTCGCCAGAAACGTTCCGTGCACGTTATGGCAGTCGCTGCACTTCACCAGGCCCTCGTTCACCTTGTGGTGAATCGGCATGTTGAACTGTGCCTTCTGGTCGGCATGGCACTGGTAACAGAGCGTCGGCTGGGACGCCTTCAGCAGCTTCGCCTCGGTGTCGCCCGCATGCACGCTATGGCAACTTGTGCAGCCGACTCCAGCCTTGGCGTGAGGAGACCGCTCGAAGTTCGGATGAGTCGCCGCATGACAGCCCAGGCAGGTCTCGTCAACTTGCCTCGGTGTCATCTTGCTGATCTGCTTAATCTTGGTTACGTCCCCGCCGGACTCGACGTGAGCCTTGCCGCCGCCATGGCAGTTCTCGCACGTCGCACCCGTGCTGCCGTGCATCAGAG
>JALYIG010000416.1 GCA_030775885.1 Acidobacteriota bacterium
TGCCGCGTCGTTGTCAACATCGGAAAGCAGCGACAGAATCGCCATCCTTCTACGGCCATGCGCGGGGCCAGGTCGGCTGCGCGGGCGGAACGTTCATCTCCGTCGCCTGCTGGGACCCTCTTGACGCTGGCAAAGACGGCATCGCGAACCTCATCAGGAACACCATCACAGCATCCTGAGCAGAGATGTGTCGTCGTTGGATCGAGTCGCATGGCAGCTCCTATTGGAGGGAATTATTTAAGCTACGAGCCAGTCAACTCGCAGGTGGGCGAGACGCAACGGATCGCATACATGGGCTTGCTCACATGCCGCTAGTTGATCTTCGACGTTCGCGGACGCGACCTTCAAAAGACACTCGCTACAGATGGAGTCGATACCCAGATCTAGATTCTGCCTGTGTCGGAAAGTTGGGTTTACCTGATAGGTCATCCTGTACCTCGCTCAGTGACATTCCCGGCCCTAAACAAGAGTTACCGATTGCAGAGAAGTTGTCTGTTCTACATTGACCACGCCATCTGGAGGTGCATGGTGAACGTCGAATCGAGCGAGGCCACGTCCAGCGGGTCTTGGCCGGTAGGAGAACAGTCCGCACTCATTTTGCACCCTGTGCACAGGGCCCGGGCAAGCAAGTTCAGCATCTCCTTCCAGAGGACGTGCATAGAAGGCGTGTCCGCGATCACAGCATCTGGGTTTCCGCGTCGATTATTCTTCATTCACCGGCCCCGGTGTGGGACCGACTCATAGCCATGAACTTGAGCCACTGCGTCTTTGGGCAACAATCTTCTTGGGATAAACCCCGATCTCCGGAGCCTCAAAGCGCAGGCTAGAAGAATGTGAGTAAATGAACGTCGGTGATAGAGTGACGGTGCAGATCGGCCAATCCTTTGTGGAGGGCACGATTCTTGGCATTCCCGTGAATAGGGGTAACAGAGTTTACAAAGTGGAGTCCGCTGACTTATTGATCAGTCCACAGTGGTTTTCTGCTTATAGTGTGCATCGGCTTGATCTGGCGGCCTTGAGCGTTGACTGTCGTAATCCGGGGTCTCTACCCGCACGCGGTTTGGCAGGCTGACTGAGACGTGTATTACCGGGACCGCCACTCGATTATGGACGCTCCGCAAACCGGACATTCTTATTCCGCCGTGAATCCGGATCGTCGGCTGTAGGTTTGGGTCTTCCAGACTCCACACTGGATCTTTCCTGACGCAAAGCGTATTTTCCCCGACTTTAGCCGACAATTCCATAAAGGCATACCTAGTCCCGCAAATGAGTGGCGGCCCACAACACAACTCCGATCTCCATCGGCGTCTCTTGAAGAAGCGGCTAATCGGCTATTGACCAAGTTTGTTCCCTCGGCCAGTATCAACTTCGACACAGGTCTACCTTGGTCTAGGGCGCGGATCATCGGTGCCACCACGGTAATCCTAACGCGAGGTAGAGGCTATGCGCGTTTTCAATAGTGACAGATCATGGCGCGGAGTTGACGTCTTCTTCGGGCGTATTTTTCAATCTCAGCTTGGCGGGTTTGGCCATACAATTGGACGGCTGGACTCGCTTCGCTTAGCCCTTGTAGCGCAAATTTGCATCCAATCCGAAGTTGTGAGGAAGAAAGATGCTGGCCCGAGATAGCGAAATGAGTCAAGATACACCCCTTTCGCAGCCAAGCTTTACGCTGACCGACTCCGAGTTCGAGGCTGTGCTTGCCCTTGTTTGTTGCTTTCTCGACGGGTCTCCCCTGTCACAGACTCACGTCGTGCAGAGTTCTTACAGACCCCCTGACCTTAAAGCAACGCGCTCGCTTCTTTCGAGCGCCAGGGTCAAGATGGAAGCGGGATATGGCACGATGGACCGCTCGACGTTGCTCCAAGATGAAACGATCGCGCTATACGAGATCGTTGCCTACTTCGCGCAGGAATATCCTCGTGAGACTGCAACCGAGATCGGGGAGGGAGCCCTCACCCAGGTTCCGCTGCCCGTCATTCTTGCCGAGCTCCGAAGTGCCGTTACGAAATTGGCTGGCCCATCTTAGAAGCGGTTACCACTCCCAGTTTGTTCGTCTCAAAGCACCTTCTCGCTAAGCGGAGGAGGTCTGAGATTGCCTGAAACTTTCCCATGGGAGTCGTTTGCTCTGACTCGACAATGGTTACGAATGAGTCCAGGGCTGTGTCGCCACGGTCAGGTTGGAACTTATACTACTCGACCGTTCCTTGTATGGTTAAAACCTACTACTCCAGACTTGTCGAACCCTAGGCGATCTCTATGGCCGTCGTAAAATCTTCCTCTTCGGCGTACTGC
>JALYIG010000417.1 GCA_030775885.1 Acidobacteriota bacterium
GGCAAGACTGAGGCTGAAGTGACCACGCTGCAGACCCCCGATGGCGAACATGCGGTGTCGATGATCGACAATCCTTCGCTGACGCCTTATTTGGTAGGCGGGGCGAAAATGCCGGTGGCGGCGGTGATAATTGCGCCTGGGGGCGGGCACTCGCTGCTGTCGATCGACCACGAGGGGTATGACGTCGCGAAGTATCTGAGCGGGCATGGGGTGGCGGGGTTCGTGCTGAAGTACCGGCTGGCGAAGCAGAAGGGTTCGACGTACACGATTGATAGGGATGAAATGGCCGATGTGCAGCGGGCGATCCGGATGGTGAAGGCGCGGGCGGCGGAGTGGGGCGTAGATCCGGCGCGGGTGGGCGTGATGGGATTCTCGGCGGGTGGGGAGCTGGCAGTGAAGACTGCGCTCGCGAACGATGCATTGAATGCGGGTGCGGCCGACCCGATCGATCAGCAGAGCGACAAGCCGGCGTTCGAGGCGCTGATATATCCGGGCGGTCTGTCGCCGGAGATTATTGCGAAGGTGACGAAAGATATGCCGCCGGGATTTCTGCTGTGCGGGGCGGACGATCGCGAGAATATTGCGCAGCAACTGCCGCTGCTATTTGTGGCGATGCGTAAGGCGGGCGTGTCGGCTGAGCTGCATGAGTATGCGGGCGTGGGGCATGGGTTTGGGATTCGACTGGGTGCGCACGGGGCCGTGGCGGATTGGCCGCAGGTGTTTGTGGAGTGGCTGGATACGAAGGGATTTCTGCGGGGGAGGTGAGGAGATGGTTTCGAATCGATCGGTGCCGACGAATGTGATCCTTCCGCATGTGAGCTACCGGAATGTGGCGGAAGCAATGGCGTGGCTGAGCCGGGTGTTCGGGTTCAGGGAACACTATCGGTATGGCGTGGACGGGGATCGGGTGAGCGGTGCGCAGATGCACCTGGGCGAGGCCTATGTGATGTTGCGGACGCGAGCGGGTGCGACGCCTGCGGAACTTGGGTTTGGGACGCAATCGCTGACGGTGTTTGTCGAAGATGTGGACGGGCACTACGCGAAAGCGAAGGCGGAGGGCGCAACGATTGTGGAGGAACTGCACGAGACGGAATACGGGGAGCGGCAGTATGGGGTGGTTGATCTGGATGGACACCACTGGCTGTTCTCGCGGCATGCGCGGGATGTGAGGCCGCAGGAGTGGGGAGCGGTGGTGGCTGCAAAGTGACGGGATCGGCCGCGCAGGATGCTAGTGCAGGATGATCGGAGGCGGGGCTTCGATTTTTGCGGCCTCGGCTGAGCCGACAAAGTGGAGCGCGCAGGCCGGAGTTTCGCCTACAGTGCAGGCTACGCGGGCGCGGCGGAGGGTCTGTTCGGGGCCGCGGTCGGGAATATCATTGGCCAGCGCAGACTGAATGGCGTGGGCCAGGGATTCTTGCACGCCGGGATCGCCTTTAAGCAAAATGACGGCGGGCGGGGTGTCGTGGGCGAGAAGGATGTCGACGAGCAGTCCTGCGTCGCCGGCGCGCGGATGGAGGTCGAGCGAAGGCAGGGGAGTTGTGATGTCGATGGTCAACGGCTCGGCGGCCGGACTTCCTAGTTTCTCGAGACGCGTCAGGAGCAGGTTCTGTTCGGCTCCGGTGTTCTTTGTGTTCAATGCCATGCGGTAGAAGGCGACGGCATCTTTGGGACGCAGTTGCGCTTCGTAGATGCGGCCGAGGTGTTCACAGAAGAGTTCGTTCGGGTTCAGCCGCCAGGCGGCGAGGGTGAATGCCTCAGCCTTGTCCTGTTTGCCCTGGCGATAGTAAACAAAGCCGAGAGTGCCCCACGCGCGGCTGAGGCTGAGCATCTGGGCGAACGATTTGGCGAGGTCGCCGGCCGAGACTACGTCCGCGGTCTTCTGCTCGACGATCTGGACATATTGGATGGCAAGAGTCTCTGCGTCGGTGAGGTGGTCGCCGTTGAATGCCAGGCCGAAGGCGACATTGTTCTTGACCTCTGGATCCGGGTCGTTGAGGGCGTCCTGGATTTGTTTGGTTCTTTGCTCTGGAGCATCGCCGAGGTGCGCCTGGATCTGGGCACGGGTGGTGGGTATGGGAGTGCGGTCGGTGACTTTGTACGCATCGGGGATCTGGAAGAGTGTGGGGTCGGGCTCTTCGGCACGGATGTTACCGAGTTCGAGGGTGCGGTCGCCGGACAGGGGATTCTTGTCAATTTGCCGGACGATGAGTTTCAGTTGTGGCGCAACCCAGACTTCGGCCGTGACAGGCAGCGACTGATCGTTGCCGACTTTGCCAGCGGGAATGTTGCCCGTGATGAGCTTGCCACGAATCTCCATCAACCCCATGGTCTTTTTTTCCAGGTCGACTGTGGTCAGGTTCTCCAGCTTGATCTGGCGATCCTGCGCCGATGTTTGTAAAGGAAGGAGAGTGACGGTAACAGTGGCAACATCGGGAAGAGTCTGGCGGACGGCGGTCTTCAAGGTTGAATTGAGGAGCAGAGATGTGCGCTTCGCGCGGTCCAAGATGAAGACCATCGTGGTCGGGTCGGGCTTGGCGGGATCAGTGGATGGGAAGGTGCCTTCGTAGCGCTCGACTCCGTCGGCCGAGCGGCAGAGGTGACCTTTCATCTCCCGCGTGACTGCCATTCCATTGGCAAGGTGGCGGACGGAGCGGACGGTCTGGTCGGCGGTAAACGGCAAACCCACTACAGGCTTCTCCGGCTTGCCGACCTGGATGTTTGTGGAGATCTGGCCGAGGGCGGTGGGAGTTGCGGCGATTAGGACGAGGAGTGCCAAGGAGCGAGGAATACTCTGCACGAAAACCTTCTTCCGGTTGGGATGGCCAGTATAGAACGGGGTGGTACCGGAGAAGAGAAGAATGTGCGGGCGCTACTGGGTGACTTCGCCTTCGGGTTCGTCGGTGGGGTTTTCGATTTCGGCATGGAAGCCTTCGAGCAGGCGCTCGACGAAGGCTTCGACGTCTGTTTCGGGGTGTTGGAGTTGTTGGGCGAGGGCGATGTGGCGGGCCAGGTCGGCGAGGACGATGCCCCAGGCGAAGGGGTCCTCCCAAGCGCCCGAGCGGATGCTGACGTGCTGGCCCTGCTCGGCGATCCACACGCGCAGGACCTCGAAGGAGGCTTTATCGCGAGCGGCCGCGGGCGGGATGTCGAGTTGCTTGCTGGGAGGCATGAAATGAAACTCCAGTTCAGGTACATGATTCTAGTCGGGATGGTTGCGGCGCGGGACGATACCGGCGCGAATTTCACCTAAGGAATCTCTGAATCAACTGCTGGCGCAAGACAGGCCGTGCCCCGGCGGCTCAAGCCAGACTCATTTCAGTCCATTTACGGCACGGCTGAAGCGGTGCCCTTAGCAAGACAAGACTTAATTAGAGGCTTCCCTGCACCGACTGCGAAGAGTACGAGTTTTCCAACGGTGTGCCGGGATTTGGACAGGCGATAGACGGAGGATAATTCATTTATGGCATCGATTGCTCAACTCAATACACCCGATGGTGCTCCGGCCTCCGTTCACATAGAGGTTGCGGTTCTCGGTGCGATGCTGCTGGATGGGGTCGCGATCAGCGACGCGACCGGAAAGCTCAAGGCTGAAGACTTTTCGCTGGACTCACACCAGCGACTTTACCGCTGCATCGTTGATCTGATGGCAAAGGGCCGCGGGATCGATTCGCTGACTGTAGGCGAAGAGTTGACGCGGCGCCGCGAGTTGGATTCGATAGGCGGCCCGGCGTATCTTGCGTTCCTGACCGAGGGAATTCCGCGGAATTTCAATATCGAGAGCTATGTCCAGATTGTGAAGGACAAGAGCCTGCTGCGGCAATTGATGGGCATCTTCCACGATGGGCAGATTCGGGCGAGCGACCAGAGCGAAGACGCGATCACGGTGCTGGGCGATGTGGAGGCGCTGTTGGCGGATGTGGCCGATTCGGCGATCCAGCGCGGGCTGGCGGGGATTGGCGAGATTGTTGCGTCGAGCTTTGGGTCGATTGACAAGCTGTATGAGCAGGGGCGCGAGGTTACGGGCCTGGCAACGCACTTCATCGAGCTCGACCGGATGACGAGCGGGTTGCAGGATTCGGAGTTGATCATTATTGGTGCGCGGCCTTCGATGGGCAAGACTGCGCTGGCGATCAACTTTGCGCAGAACGCGGCGATTCGCGATGGCAAGGTGGTGGCGGTGTTCTCGCTGGAAATGTCGAAGGAGAGTTTGCTGCGCAGGTTGCTGGCGAGTGAGGCGCAGGTGAACTCGCGCAAGATCCAGACGGGATTTCTACCCAAGGAAGACAAAGGCAAGCTGCTGAGCGCGCTGGAACGGCTGATGGAGTCGAAGCTGTTTATCGACGATACGCCGGGCATTACGCTGCCGGAGATGCGGGCGAAGGCGCGGCGGCTGAAGCAGCAGGAAGGGCGGCTGGACCTCATCGTGATCGACTATCTGCAGTTGATGGGCGGGACGACGCCGGCGGGGAAGAAGGGTTTTGAGAATCGGACGCAGGAGGTCAGCTCAATCTCGCGTGGGCTGAAATCGCTGGCCAAGGAGATGAAAGTGCCGGTGGTTGCGGCTGCTCAGCTTTCGCGCAGCAACGAGCAGAGAACGGGCGGAGATAAGCGACCGCTGCTGAGCGATCTGCGCGAGTCGGGTTCAATTGAGCAGGATGCGGACGTGGTGGCGTTTATCCATCGGCCGGAGTACTACGACCGCGATGACGAGGAGTTGAAGGGCAAGGCAGAGATTATTATCGCGAAACAGAGGAACGGGCCGACTGGCACCGTGCATCTGTTGTACCAGTCGGACTTCACGCTGTTTGTGAACCCGGCGAAGGACGAGGACGGCGGGTATTGAGTCCAGTTGTTAGTTGCTGGTTGTTAGTTGTTCGTTGTCGAGGGGCGTGTTGGGGGATTCGGTGCGGGCAATTGTGTTTGGCGGTACGGGGATGGTGGGGCAGGGCGTGCTGCGGGAGTGCGTTCTGGATTCGGCGGTGGAGTCGGTGGTGTCGGTAGTGCGGCGGCCGACCGCTCCGATGCTGGGCCGGAAGAGCGACAAGGTGCGCGAGGTGGTGGCGGAGAATTTACACGACCTTTCGAAAGTGGAAGGGAATTTTTCCGGGCTCGATGCTTGCTTCTTTTGCGCGGGCGTGAGCTCGATGGGGATGAAGGAAGAGGACTACCGGCGGGTGACGCTCGACCTGACGATGGCGGTTGCGCGAACGATGTTGCGGCTGAATCCGACGAACGAAAGCGGCGGGATGACGTTCGTGTACGTGTCGGGCGCGGGGACCGATTCGAGCGAAAAGGGGCGCGTGATGTGGGCGCGCGTAAAGGGCGCGACGGAGAATGGGCTGCTGGCGATGGCCTTCAAGGCAGCGTATATGTTCCGGCCAGGGGTGATTGTGCCGCTGCATGGGATTACGTCAAAGACCAAGCTTTATAGCAGTATTTACACAGCGATCCGACCGGTGTTGCCGCTTCTGCTGCGGTGGTTTCCGCAGGCGGTGACGACGACCGAGCAGGTGGGGCGCGCCATGCTCGCGGTGGTGAAGCACGGGTATGCGAAACCGGTGCTCGAGGCGCGGGATATCGCGCGGTTGGGCTGAAACAGAAGATAGAAGGTCGATTCCCTTCGGAAATGACAACCATCGACAAACCTACTGACACAATGCTGTCAGCAGGGTGTCAGTATCGTCGCTCTTGTGGT
>JALYIG010000418.1 GCA_030775885.1 Acidobacteriota bacterium
GCGCCATCGTTGGACGATCTTCTGCTGGCCACGGCTGTACCGGCGCCGATGGCTCCGCTGGAGGGCTATACATTTGACGGCTTCGTCAACGACGACGGCTCGGTAGGAACGAAGAATATTCTCGGCATCACGACGACGGTGCAGTGTGTCGCGGCGACGGTGGACTACGCCGTGAAGCGCATCAAAGCAGAGATTCTGCCGCGTTATCCGCATGTCGACGATGTAGTTGCGCTGACGCACAACTACGGCTGCGGAGTTGCGATTGATGCGCCAGGCGCGGAGATTCCGATTCGAACGCTGCGCAATATCAGCCTGAACCCCAACCTTGGCGGCGCGCCGATGGTGGTGAGCCTGGGATGCGAAAAGCTGCAGCCGGTGATGCTGCTTCCTTCGAGCACATTGCCGATCCTGGCAACCGGTCCGTACACGGTCCGCATGCAGGATGAGTCCCTGCACAGCTTTGGCGAGATTGTAGCCGCGATTATGGAACTCGCGGAGAAGCGCTTGCAGCAGTTGGACAAACGGCGACGCGTTACGCGTCCGGCAGCAGACTTGGTGGTAGGAGTGCAGTGCGGCGGCAGCGATGCGTTCTCCGGCGTCACGGCGAATCCCGCGGTGGGCTATGCGACGGACCTGCTGGTGCGTGCGGGCGCGACGGTGATGTTCTCCGAAGTGACGGAGGTGCGCGATGCAATTCATCTGCTGACCGCGCGCGCAGCGGATGAACAGGTGGCGCGCGACCTGATCCGCGAGATGGCCTGGTACGACGACTATCTCGCTCGTGGGGGGGTGGACCGCAGCGCGAATCCCAGCCCCGGCAACAAGCGCGGCGGCCTGACGAATATCGTGGAAAAGACGCTGGGTTCAGTGGCGAAGGCCGGTACGGGCGCAATCCACGGTGTATCCGGACCGGGCGAGCGTGTCACGAAGAAGGGGCTGATCTTTGCGGCGACGCCGGCTGGCGACTTCATCTGCGGCACGTTGCAGCTGGCTGCAGGAATGAATATGCACATCTTCACCACGGGGCGGGGAACGCCGTACGGGCTGGCGATGGTGCCGGTGATCAAGGTTGCGTCGAGGTCGTCGCTGGCGGAGCGGTGGACAGATTTGATCGATTTGGATGCAGGTACGATCGCGACCGGCGACGCGACCATCGAGCAGGTGGGGATGCAACTCTTCCAGATGGTGCTCGACATTGCGAGCGGACGCAAGCAGACGTGGGCAGATCACTGGGGGCTACACAACGACCTGGCGCTGTTCAATCCTTCGCCGGTTACCTAGACGTACTTGATCATTTGCATGAAGCCGAAGTCCATATGCAGTTGCATGTGGCAGTGCATCAAGCTGTCGCCGGGATTGTCGGCAATCAAGTCGACGGCGACGGTGTCCAGCGGCATCACATTGATGACATCCTTTTTCAGGCCGCTGAAATTCTTATCGCCGATGCTGACCACTTCAAACGTATGCCGGTGAATATGCATAGGGTGTTGATCACCCGAGGCATTCTGGAAGACGAGGCGGTAGCGTTTGCCCTGCTGGACTTTGAGTGGCTCAATCGCGGGCCACGAAGTACCGTTGATGGCCCATGTATCGAACTTGGAGCCGTTCATCGGCCCGAGGTCCATCAGTGCGAGCGTGATGGTTTCGTCGGGAGCCGGCGCGGTATTGGGGTTGGCAAATTGCGAGTAGTCCCAGGCCAAGCTCGCGGGATCCTTCCACACTGGCGGCCCGGACTTGCCTGCATATTCGACCACAATGCCGAGGCCCATCTGGCGACTCTTCTCGAGGGTTGAGCCGAGCACCCACACGCCGGGCGACTTCATCTCCACGATTGCGTCGACGCGCTCCCCGACTGCGAGCGAGACCACCTCGACTTCCCTGGAATTGGGCACGGGATTACCGTCCATGGCGATGATGCGGAAGGTGTGGCCCGGCAGCGCAAGGACAACGTTCTCGGTGGCCGATGCATTGAGCAGGCGCATCACGACGCGCTGGCCCTGCTTGACGCGGATCGGCTCGCCCGCGCCGAGGCGATGCTGATTAATGGTGGCGTACTTGTAGCCGACGTCGGAGCCGGGAGTCATGGGGTGGTTGGCCGACTGCGCCTGCATGGTTTCGACCATGGGGACGAACGACGGCTGCCAGTGATGGACGGCGAGAAAAACTTCCTGATCGTACTGATTAGGATCGCTCGCGCCTTCGACCAGCAGGAAGCCGAATTGGCCAGTGTAGGTGCCGACGTTGAGGTTATCGCCGGCCATGGTGTGGGTGTGATACCAGCGCAGGCCGGCAGGGTTGGGCGTGAGGTGATAGCGCCGCGTTTCGCCCGGCGCGATCATCGGGGAGCCTTCTTCCATGGCACCGTCGTTGACGACGTCGGTGGTGAGGCCGTGCCAGTGGACGATGTCGGCTGAGCCGGTTGAATTGGTGACGTCGATAGTGACGGGTTTGCCCTGGCGCAGGCGAAGCAGTGGGCCAGGAACCTGACTGTTGTAAGCGAGGGTCTTGATGTTGACGCCTTGCGAGATCTCGATGGTGCACGGCTTGATGGTGAGGGAGTGGTCGGCTGGGCCGTGCGAAACTCTGGCCGTGTGCTGAGCAGCGTAGAGCAGGCCGGAACTGGGAGTAACCAGAGAATTTAGAAGAGGATACGCGGCTAGTCCGCGGGCCGATACGAGGAATTTTCTGCGGTTCATGACTTCATCCTATGGCATCTCGAAATTCCGGTCGACATCCGTAAAGTAAACGTACAAAAATCAATCGGCAACTTGTTTGACATTTGAAACTCGCGGCGTGTATCAAAGTACCGACCCCGCCGAGGAAATTCTATGACATCGAATCTGCTGGAGATGGACCGCAGGACGCTGCTGAAGACTATGGGATCGATGGCCGGGGGTACGGTTCTTTCGCGGTTCGCCATGGCGGCGCTCCCGTCTGCAAGGGCTTTCAACGGCCTGTTTCCCATTGCGTCTACGCCGTTTACGCAGGACAACAAACTCGACCTCGACTGCCTGAACAATGAGGTGAAGTTCTGCAACAAGGGCGGCGTCCCGGGTTTGATCTGGCCGCAAATTGCAAGTGGATGGACGACCCTGTCTGCGGCAGAGCGATTAGCCGGAGCAGAGTCGATGATCGCTGCGGGCAAAGGTGGGAAGACGGCGATCGTGATTGGAGTGCAGACGCAGAACAAGGACCTGCCCGGTGCGATCGCGTACGCAAAGCATGCAGCGAAGAACGGCGCGGACGCAATATGTTCTCTGCCTCCTGACGGCGATAGCGTGGCCATATTCGATTACTACAAAGCGATTGGAGCAGCGACCGATCTCCCATTGTTTATCCAGACGATTGGGGATATGCCGGTGGACCTGGTGGTTCGAATGTTCAAGGAGATTCCAACGGTGCGCGTGGTGAAGGATGAGGCCGGCGATCCGCTGGCGCGCGTGACGGAAATGCGCGCGAAGACGGACGGAAAACTTGCGGTGTTTGCGGGCAAGGGCGTGCGCCAGATGATGGACGAGATGCGGCTTGGGTTCACTGGCTTCTGCCCCGTGGTCGGATTGGCCGACGTCTTCCAGGAGGCGTGGGAACTTTACCAGGCGGGCAAGCTGCGGGAATCGTACGATATGTTCGGCCGCATCCAGGCCTTCTCCACGATTACCAATGCCGACCGGTACTTGATGGTTGCGCGAGGAATATTCAAAGACGACACCAAGTCGCGGCCAACGCCAGGCATGGGAAATGCAGGTGGAGCGCAGCCGCCGTTGACGGGCGCCGACAAGAAAGCGGTCCGCGAAGCTTTGGATATGTATTTGAAACCCTACCTGCGCGCTTGAGGTTTTGGTTCAACGAGTGTTCTTCACAGCAGATTTTTGCGACGGGGTTTTTCCACGCTATGTATAGGAGGAAGGAACGAAAGTTGCCCAACCATCCGGCTGACGCAAGGCATGTTCTGCTTGGCGTCTTACTGATGATGCTGACGAACCCGGCATGGACGCAGGGGATCAACAGCTCGCAGCACGCCTCGCCGGATCAGGCAGCGCCGCCGCAGTTCATCCGAACCTGCGCGCTGTGCCACGGGAACGACGGCAAGGGAACGGATCGTGCGCCGACTATGGTCGGTTCCGCACATCTCAAAGGCATGTCCAATGCCGAGATTGCGACGGTCATTCAAAAGGGAAGGAATCGGATGCCCGCATTCCCTCTGCCTTCGGCCGACATCGATCGCCTGGTTCGCTATGTCCGATCGCTAAATGAGACGGCCTCGGGGACTGCGGTTGCGGGCGATGCGAAAGCGGGCGAGGCGATCTTCTATGGAGGGGGAGCGTGTTCGGCGTGCCATGTTGTTCGCGGTCGCGGCGCCTCAAATGGGCCGGACCTGTCGAACGTCGCAAACAGAATGCGGCTGGGCGCGATGCAGCAGGTGCTGGCGAATCCGAGCGTGAACATGACCGCGGGCTACACCATGGCGTCGGTCGCGATGAAGGATGGCACGACGCTGCGTGGATATTTGCGCGCACAGGGAAGCCACGATGCGGTACTGCAGACAAAGGATGGGCGGCTGCATCCGCTGCTCGACAGCCAGTACACATCGATCACGTCGGACCAGCAATCAGCGATGCCGCCTTACCGCGGAACGGCGGACCAGCAGCGCGATCTGCTGGCGTACCTGAGTACGCTGAATGGTGTAAACGCGGGCCCGCTGAAGCAGTCGCAGGTGCCGGTGACGAAGCAGCAGGTGGACGCGGTGGCGCATCCAGCAAAAGGGAACTGGCCGAATTACAACGGCACCACCGACGGCAATCGGAACAGCGAGCTGGATCAGATCAACTTGAAGAATGTTGCGAAGCTACAACTGGAATGGACCTACCCGATTAATTTCAACGGTCTGGAGACGACGCCGGTGGTGGTGGATGGCGTAATGTATGTGACGTCGAACAACCAGGTGTTTGCGTTGAGCGCGAAGACTGGCCGCGAAATCTGGCGCTACGAGCGGCAAAAGAGTGAGGGCTCGGGCATCTCCGGCGATGCCGCGATCGGCGTCAACCGCGGAGCTGTGGTGCTGGGTGATCGTGTTTTCTATCTCACCGACAATGCGCATCTGCTTGCGCTGGATCGGCTGACGGGCGGTCTGCTGTGGGACATCGACACGCCGGATGGGGCGCAGGGACACTTCGGCGGGACGGCGGCGCCGCTGGTGGTCGGCGACCTGGTCGTCACGGGAGTCAGCGGTGGAGACAACGGAATTCGCGGCTTCGTTGCCGCGTACAAAGCGTCAACTGGTGAACTCGCATGGAAGTTCATGACGATTCCCAAACCCGACGACACGGGGCCGATCGCGGATACCTGGAAGGGATCGGCGCTGGGACTTGGCGGCGGAGCGACCTGGACTACAGGGAGCGCGGACGCTGATGCTGGGATTGTCTATTGGCCGGTGGGAAATCCGCATCCCGATACCGACGGGGATCAACGTGCGGGCGACAATCTATATACCAACAGCGACGTTGCGCTGGATGCGAAGACGGGAAAGCTGCTGTGGTACTTCCAGTTCACGCCGCACGACCTGCACGATTGGGACGCGAACGAGCCCGTTGTGCTGATTGACGACAAGTGGAAGGGGCAGGACCGCAAGCTGTTGCTGCACGCGAATCGCAACGGATTTCTGTATGTGCTGGATCGCGCGACGGGTAAGCCGCTGCTCGCGAGCAGGATGGTGGACTCGCTTAACTGGGCGAGCGGCATCGACGAGAAGACCTGGCGTCCAGTGCTGCTGCCGGCGAATGAGACGTCGCTGCAGGGCTCTGTTGGATGTCCAGCGGTTCGCGGAGCGACCAACTGGTACTCGACCGCGTACAGTCCGGCGACGCGCCTTTACTACGTGATGACGGTGGAGGATTGCACGGTCTATCGCAAGGCGGAGGATGGCGGATATGGGCGCTACAACGATCCGGCGCACCCTGCACAAAAGATTCTTCGCGCGTTCAATATTGAAACGGGTAAGGTTGTTTGGCAGGTCAGCATGCCCGGGCCGGTGCAGTCGAATTATGCGGGCGTCCTTTCGACATCCGGCGGCTTGCTGTTCTTCGGCGAAAGCAGCGGAGGATTTGCCGCCGTCGATGCAGCATCGGGGAAATATATTTGGCACTTTGAAACCAACCACGCCATCAAGGCCTCGCCCATGACGTACGCAGTGGATGGGAAACAGTATGTGGCAATTGCGTCCGGCGCGAATATTCTCTCGTTCGCTTTGCCGGATGCCCAGTGACAGGAGATCACCCGTGAAACAGAATCTATCGCGCCGCAATTTTCTTGGAGCTTCCGCTGGATTTGCCGCTGCCGGTTTGTCCGCGGTTGCAAAGCCTATTGCTGCCGCCGCGCAGTCTGTCGGAGTGAAACCGGCTGATCTCCCAGATCTCACGATCAAAGAAGTCAAGGTGTACGTCACGGACATCAGCAAAATTCACAAGCTGAACAGTCCCGAGACGGGTGAGTTGCTGTCGATCGTTACCAATAGCGGAATCGAAGGCAACTATACGATCGGCGATCGCAATGCGACTCCCGGATGGCTGGATTGGGCGAAGCAGGCACTTGTCGGCAAGAACATCATGGACGTATTGCCGACGCTGACTTCGACGAGCGGCATGAAGGGGCCGGGAGGTTTTGACGGCGCTCCGACACGGCGAGGCGGCGGGTTTGTGGCGCCGGGATTTGGTGCAGTGGCCGCGAGTCCCGGTGTGCACTCGGCGTTTGAAGGTGCGGCTCTGCAGGGGTCTGGCCTATCGACGCGTGGCGGAGGCAGCTGGCCGAACTACTACACCGCGGCCGCGGATGTTTGCCTGTGGGATATTCTTGGCAAGGCGGTGAACCGGCCGATCTACAAAATTCTCTCCGGTGGAACTCCGACCAAGGACAGGTTGATGGCGTATGCGAGTTCGCAGCATCTGCCGACCGTAGAGGATTACGTGCCCGATGTTTTGAAGGCGAAGGCGCAAGGATTTCTTGCCTACAAAATTCATCCCGGCGGCGGGCAGCACGCGACCGGACCGGCGATCCCGAGCTACATCGGCCACATGGAAGAGATTCGCGAAGTGCGCAAGGCAGTGGGCGACGAGTTTGTACTGATGCACGATCCAGTGCAGCGCTACAACCGCCAGGAAGCAATGACGGTGGGGCGACTGCTCGACGAGCTGAATTACGCATGGTTCGAGGACCCCATCCGCACGACGGATAAAGAAGGCCTGATCCAGCTTTGTGCTGCGTTGAACCTGCCAATCCACGTGGGAGAATTCATTTACTCCATCGCGGATTTCGCTGAATACATCAAACACGATGCCCTGGATGTGGTTCGCCTGATCGCCGATAACGTGGGCGGAATTTCGGGAGCCATGCGCGTGGGCCTGCTGGCGGACGCGCATGGACTGGAATGTACTCCGCATAACTGGGGCAATGTGCCGGACATGGCGCTGCATTTCCATGTAGAACTGGCGCTGCCAAATTCCTGGTGGTTCGAGATGCCGTTTCCAGCGGAGTATGCCGACCGTCCGGAGTATAAGGACAAGTTCCGCATCAACGAAGAGGGGTATGTGCTGGCGCCGACGGCTCCCGGGCTTGGCTATCCGATCGACCGCGATGCGTTGGACAAAATGACCAAGCGAATCGATCGCTGAACGCCAATGCGCGAAGGAGAGACCCTGAGACGATCAGCCGGAGCAAGTGTGCACGAGGCAGAGCTACCAATAAAACGGAATCATGGGTCGTGGATTCAGGTGCGCTACATGCTTGTGATCTGGCTCGCGGTTTTGAGCGCGGTGGCATATTTGGATCGCACGAACATCTCGATCGCAGGGATTCAGATTGGCAAAGAATTCGCAATCGATAAGATTCACCTGGGTTGGGTATTCAGCGCATTTCTTATCGGCTATGCGGCGTTTCAGATTCCGGCGGGTTTGCTCGCGAGGCGTCTGGGCCCGCAGGCGTTGCTGACGGCAGGAGCCGCGTGGTGGGGAGTTTTCACTGTTCTGACCGCGCTCGTTCCGCCTGGGGTCGCCGGCGCAGTCATGATTCTAGTGCTGGTGCGATTCGCGCTGGGAGTGGGCGAGGCAACCATGTATCCCGCCACCAGCCAGTTCGTCGAGCGATGGTTTCCGGTGAAGGAGCGCGGCAGGGCGAACGGAATCATCTTTGCCGGCGTGGGGCTTGGGTCAGGATTGACGCCGCACTTAGTCAGTTGGATCATCCGGCATCACGGGTGGCGCGCTTCGTTCTGGTTCAGTGCTTGCATCGGAGCCGCGGCCGGATTGGTCTGGTATTTCGCGTCGCGGGATACCCCGGAGAAACATCCGTGGGTCGCGGACACGGAGCGTGAACTGATTGTGCAGCACCGGCAGATCGCTCCGCTGGCGGCGCCTGCGAACGTCGCCGCAAATTACGGCAAGCAACAGATTCCCTGGGCAAGGATTTTCAGCAGTAGGACTGTGCTCGCGCTTGCGATGAGCTATTTCTCGTATGGCTATGTCGCTTGGATCTACTTCGCATGGATGTATATCTATCTGGCAGAGGTCCGCGGCCTGGACCTGAAGACAAGTGCGACCTACACGATGCTGCCACTGATCGCCATGTCGGTGGGCAGCCTTACCGGCGGTGTGGTGAGCGACTGGATTGCGGCACGCTGGGGCTTGCGTATGGGACGATGCCTGCTGCCAGGGATAGCGCTCTGTCTCACCGCAGTTCTTTTGCTGCTCGGATCGAGAGCGGACAGTACACGGACGGCAGCACTTGTTCTTGCCGGTGGGGCGGGCGTGCTTTACCTGGCACAGAGCGCATTCTTCGCCGTCTCGGCAGATGTCGCCGGAGAGTTCACCGGCGTAGTCTCCGGACTCATGAACATGGGCGGACAGATCGGCGGCGCGTGTACGGCTTCATTGACTCCGCTGATTGCAGCGCGATTTGGCTGGGAGATATCTTTTTTAACCGCGGCAATTCTGGTAGTCATTGGCGGACTGGCTTGGATCGTGATCGACCCACATCAGCAACTTGCACTGGCTCAACGCAGCGGGGACGCCTGATCGATCACAGTTACGGTTTTTCCTGCTGCTGCTTCGCGGCAAGCTGCTCAAGTTGTCGTCGCCAGTCTAGTTCCTCGACAAAGCCGCGGCTGGAGCGCCATTCCTCCTGCACCTTAACGAAGAGTTCGAGAAACACTCGAGTGCCGAGCAGGCTCTCGATCTCTTTGCGCGCCAAGGTCCCGATCTGCTTCAGCATTGCACCCTGCTTGCCGATCAGGATCGCCTTCTGCCCGGTCCGCTCACAATAAATTGCCGCGGCGATCTTGGTCAGCGGCAACTTCCCATCCTTCATTTTCTTCATGGAAGCCGGCTCTTCGAAGCGCTCGATTACGACAGCGGTGGCATAAGGGACCTCCTCGCCGGTGAGCATCAGAATCTTCTCGCGAATCAGTTCAGCGACGAGGAAGCGTTCCGGCTGGTCGGTTACCTGATCGCGTGGGAAGTAGCGCTGGCCTTCGGGCAGCACGGCGACAATCTTTTCCAGCAGAAGATCCAGCCCTTCTTTCTTGCGCGCGGAGATTGGCACAACGTCGGCGAAGGTATGTTGCGCGCTCCAGTGCGCGATCAGCGGCAGCAGCTCGTGCTTGCGCACGGCGTCGATCTTGTTCAGCACCAGGATCACGGGGCAGTCCAGGCGTTTTACCAGAGAGAGCGCGAAGTCGTCTTCGGCTGCGCTCATCGCCATGCGGCCAGTGGTTTTCAGCTTTTCACCCGGAACCTCCGCCTTGGGCAGCTTGTGGGTTACGTCCACGATAAAGAGAACGGCGTCGCGCGATTCCAAGGCGTCCTGTACCTCCTGCATCATGCGGCGGTCGAGTTGTGTCTCGGGCTTATGGACGCCTGGCGTATCGACCAGCACGACCTGCGCGGCAGGATGTCCGGGATCACCTTTGGTTTTCTTTTTCAGAGGAACTTCGAGCACGCCGTGGATCCGCGTACGCGTGGTCTGCGGCTTGTGCGTCACGATCGCGAGCTTTTGCCCGAGGAACGCGTTCAACAAAGTTGATTTCCCTGCGTTGGGGCGGCCAATGATGGAGACGAATCCCGAGCGAAATGCCATCCCCCATTATCTCCCGCCGTGGCCGGAGACGCCTGCGGTGGTCTGCGGTGTGGCGAAGAGCGCGCCGGCCCAGACGAACAGAATAGGAAAGAACTCAAGTGTATAGCGCGGCTCGGAGTTGTCGATTGTGAGCAGCAGTACCGCGCGCAGGAGGATGCTTGCGGCCATCGCCCAGGCTAGTTCGCGGTACGGCAGGCTCGTTTCACCCACTGCATTTGCGGCCCACCCTCGCCGTTTCCACGCAACAAAGCCAGCCACGCCTGCGACGATATAGGCGAAATTGAGCGACGCATACACCACGCAGAAGGTTGACTCTGCCAGATTCCCCTTCCAGTTCCACCAGTCGAGCGGCACATCCATCATCTCGTTGCGCGGACGCAGTGTCATGTTGAGGACTCGTGCGATCGGAAGACCAAGATAGTAGAGCACCGGGTGTTTGCGGATGCGCTCTTCGCCGAGCACCCCGAAGCGGGCGTCGATCTGCGGGTTGACTTCTTGGCCGCCCCCCATACCGGCGTTGTAGTCGGCTAGCAGGGCTGCGGTACGCTTCCTTAGGTCGATGGACTCCGACGCAGAGCCCTCGGCGAAGGCGCGTGGCGGAAGGTCGCCCAGGTCGATGCGGTCGCCGGGGTAGTTCCAGTAAACATTTTCGGTGGCCGCGAAATCGATGGCCCAGGTGCGATACCACCGGCTAAAGCCGAGCGGCTCCAACTCGCCCGGATCGTTGGCGTATTTCGGGACCAGCGGCTGAAAGACGTGAAACATCCGCCAGTTGCGCATGGTCCACGGAAACAGTGGAAGTATGACACAGAAGGCAGCGATGACGATCGGCATCGCGGCCCGAACACCACCTGCACCGCGCCGCATCCGCGAGGACCAGAACATTGCCGCCAGAATCGCCGCGGCGAAGAGAGTCTGTTCCGGACGGAGCAGGATGGACCCGGCCAGCGCGATGGCGGTCATCCAAAGCCAGCGGTTGTACCTGCGACCGCCCTGCAGCCAGCGAGCGAAGCTATAGAAAGCCAGCGCAATTGTGCTGAGCACGAGGGTTTCAGCTAGGGCGGTTCTGCAGTAGCTGGCCGTGAAGGGGCACAGCGCGGAGAGCCAAAGCACGGTCAGCGCCGCACGATTGCCGAACAGTCTTCCCGCAAGAGCGCCAGCCAGGCAGCAGGTTACGAGGTCGGCGACCGCCTGCGTGTACAGCACTGCGTTGTAGTGCTCCATGCCGAAAATGCGAAAGCATGCGGCGAGAAAGAACGGGTAGCCGGGCAACCGGATCAGCGTGGGGCTTGCCCCTAATTCACCTGGCAGGGTGCTCCCCTGGCTGAAACCGTAGACTCCGTGCCGCAGTAGATTCTTGGCGATATCGCCATACACCACACTGTCGCCGAGCACGGCTGCCATGTGAGACACGAACCAGAGTCGGAGCGCCAGGCCGCACAGCAATGCCGCGCCAGCCCACGTCCAGAACCGCGCTCTCTCTCTGCTCATGTAGCAGCATCATACTAGGGAAGCTGACAGGTCCCGGAGATCGATTGACTATGGGCATAGGGCTGCATACGATTGCAAAGGAACTCTTTGCGGTTATTTTCGGGCCCCTGAATGTTCCCTCCGAGCCTCGGCTGGATTTCAGACGATGGACTTGGCTGGCAGTGCAATCGGTGGGAAGCGCAGGACAACCTGGGCAGCAGCCTGTTCGTAGCAAATTGAGATTCAGGGGAACATGAATAAGCAAGTCTTCGCCGATCCTCAACGCAAACGCTGGAAGCGTCTGCGCCGCATCTTCGACATCGTCGCGCTGTTGGGCGTTGCGGTGGGAGTGCTGTTTGCGATCGGCTTAATGCGGATGACTCCGCTGCCTGAACTGTTGCTGGCAACACCGCCATCCCACCTGAGTCCGCTGCGGACTGCCCCTACGCCCGCAAGGGGCGGACAGAAGCCCACCCATCGCAAGACTACCAAAAAGGCCTCGGAGATTACGCTGAACTCCGGCGAAGGCTTGCGCGCCGCCTACTACGTTGAGGATGACCCGGCGAGCTACTCGTCGTTGAAGCAGCATATTCGGCAAATCGATCTGCTCTTTCCGGAGTGGATCCACGTAGTGACTCCGGACGGCACCCTCACTTCGTTTAGCTTGGACAATCGACCATTCCACGTTGTGGACGCGGCCGGCGTGCATGGGGTGGATCACGAGCAAAAGGTAGCACGAGTGGTGGCGTCTGGGGGTCAGGACATCACACCCGCCGAAATTTTTCCACTAGTCAATAACTACGACCCAGCCACGAATAGTTTCCTTCCGGAGGTTGGCGACTTCCTGACGAATCCGGCTTCACGGGCGAATTTCATTCAGCAGATAGACCGGTTCCTTGCAGCCAATCCAAGCTATCGCGGCATCTCGCTCGATTTCGAGGAGATTCCTTCCGAAGCGCAACAGAGTTTCATGGCGTTGTTGGGTGAGTTGTACCAGGACTTTCAGGCGCGTCACCTGAAGCTGTATGTGAACACGCCGGTGGGTGACGATGACTTCGACTTGAAGTTCATCGCAGACCACTCCGACGGCATTCTTTTGATGAATTACGAGCAGCACTTGATCGGGACGGGCCCGGGACCGATCGCTGCGCAGGACTGGTTCGTCGACAACCTGAAACAAGCGCTCAAGGTTGCTCCCAAAGAAAAAATCATTTGCTCCATCGGAAGCTACGGTTACGACTGGCAAACCACCATTCCGCCTGCTGCAAAACACAAGGGAGGAAAAGTTCACGAAGGAAAGTCGCTGCAGACGTTGGAGATGTCGACCCAGGCTGCGTGGCAGGCGGCGGAAGATGCGGACGCGCAGGTTGAGTTGGATCCTGACTCGCTCAATGCTCACTTTGCCTATGACGACAATGACGAGCATGTGCGCCACCAGGTGTGGTTTCTCGACGCGGTTACGGTTCTCAATGAAATGCGTGCTGCACGAGAGCTCGGGATTCAAACCTACGCGCTCTGGCGCCTGGGCTCGGAAGACAACTCGCTGTGGAAGATATGGGACAAGCCAGTTGCCTCTGATCCGGTGAAAGAACTGGCACAGGTGGAGCCCGGTTACGACGTCGATACCGAGAACGACGGAGATATTCTTCACATCACGCGCAAGCCGCAGATTGGCCAGCGCTTGGTGACGATGGACGATGACGACTCAATCCCCGTGGGCTACCGTAACATCACTGCGGAGTCGTTCAGCCAATACCCGCTCTCCTATACGGTGGAACAGACTGGCTATCATCCGATGGAGGTTGCGCTTACCTTCGACGATGGGCCAGACCCGTCCTGGACGCCAAAGATTCTGAAGATTCTGAAGCAGTACCATGTCGTCGGCACGTTTTTCATGATTGGCTCTCAGGCGCAAAACAACGTGGGCCTGATGAAACAGGTTTATAACGAAGGCCACGAGATTGGAAATCACACATGGTTTCATCCGGACATCTCTGAAATTTCGCCGGCAAGCGTCGATCTGGAATTGAACCTGACAGAACGTCTGTTCGCAGCTGAGCTTGGCGTACAGCCGCTGTATTTCCGGCCGCCGTATTCGATTGACCAGGAGCCGGACACCAACGACCAGGCCGCGCCCGCAGACCGGATTGAGAACAAGCTCGGCTACGTGATCGTCGGCGACAAGATCGATACCGACGACTGGGACGAGCATCCTCGCAAAACCCCGAAAGAGATCACTGACAGCGTCTTTCAGCAGATCGACGCTATGGAACAACGGCCCTGGATGCGCGGCTCGATCATCCTGTTGCACGACGGTGGGGGCGACCGGCAGGCAACGGTGGATGCGCTTCCGGTCCTGATCCAGGCATTGCGCGATCGCGGATACAAGATCCTCCCTGTGTCGGAATTGATGGGCAAGACCCGCGCCGAGGTGATGCCGGGGCTGAACGCGTCGCAGCGCTGGCAGGCGCGCATTGATTCGATCGCCTTCTTCCTGTTCGGCTTCTTCAACCACTTCGTGATCGGGGTGTTCTTCATCGGCGACATTCTGATGAGCGCCCGGCTGATCATCATCGGCCTGTTCG
>JALYIG010000419.1 GCA_030775885.1 Acidobacteriota bacterium
CAGCAGGGCCGGCGTCAGGATATGATCCTCGGCCAGTGTCACGTACTGCTGTCTTTCAACCAGACCGAAGTCGTATATGGGAAATAGTTTGGGATATACCTCGTTGGTATTGTCGTAAGTGTAGCGGCCGAAGAGATTGTCTTTGAGCGAGAAGGTACGGTCGATACGTCCCTGAAAGTAGTCCTCGTGAATCGTGTTGGTGCTGAGATAGCTGAACTGGTCGCCTGGCTCGATATTGGGAAGCGGCCACAGGGCGAGAATGGGTTGAATGGTGGGGGATACATTCTCGGTCTGGCCAGGCTTGAGCGCCGGGTCGCAGGAGTTGGTGACGGTTTCCACGCCGCCAACGACAGGCGTATGGCAGGCAGCGGGAATCGTTGGAGTCACCCCCACATTGGGCGGGTTATCCAGCACCTGGCGAAAGCCCTCATAGGTCCCGAAGAAGAATGTCTTGCCCCTCTGGATGGGTCCGCCGGCGGCCGCGCCAAACTGATTCCTCTTGAAGGGCGCCACGCGCCGGCCCCCGCCCGGGCTGGTTTTTGGCAGACTATACAAAAGATCGAAGTAGTTGCGGGCATCGAACACGCTGTTGCGAATATACTCAAACACGTCGCCGTGAAAGCGATTGGTCCCTCCCTTCGTGACGATCGTAGTCTGGCTTCCCATGACAAGGCCGTACTCCGCGCTGAAGCTATTCGTCATCACCTTGTATTCGCTGATACCGTCCAGTCCGAGGGACAGACCTGAGATGGACGAAGCGCTGGCGCCCCCTACGTTGCCCATGATCGCGCCGTCCAGCGTATACATGTTGGAGCGAATCGGCGCACCGTTGCTGCTGAAAAACTCTCCAAAAAGGCCATTGGTGCCGAAGTTGTTGTACTGAAACTGTGTGATCCCCGTCTGCAGCAGGGTCAGGTCGATAAAGTTGCGGCCGTTCAGCGGCAAGTCGGAGATCTGCTTGCCGTCGACCACCTGGCCCAGTGAACTGTTGGTCGTATCCACGCGCGCAGGCTCAGACGTCACGATGACCTGCTGCTCGAGAGCGCCGACCGTCAATTTGATGTTCACGACCGCTTCCTGGTCGACGTCAAGAGTTATGTCCTTTTCCGTCGCAGTCTTGAACCCCACCACCGCCACCATCACCTGGTAGTGGCCGATGGGAAGCGCAGGAAACCGGTAGGCTCCATCGCTTCCCGTGCTCGTAGTTCGCGTCACATTCGAATCGACATTGGTGATCGTAATATGCGCTTTTGCTACGACTAATCCAGAAGCATCTTTGATTACTCCGGAAATTGTTCCGGTAGGAACAACCTGCGCCGAAGCTGAAAGGCTGAGAACATTTGCGATAAGTCCGACAAGGCAAAGAGCCTTGAGTAGACGCTTGGGCAACGCCAAATGGGACATTTTCGATCACCTCGCCACGATGCTTCTAGTTGCAAACCACCAGATGCTTGACCCACACTGCGAAAGCGGACTTCTAAAGCGAAAAGGACGGGTTGTAGCGGAACCGACACCCCGGCCGCCAGCCTTGGCCTAGGCAATTCAAACTCTCCTCAGGCCTGTTACCTGCGATCCAACACGGAAGCCAGCAAAACTCAATTTTGTGGTTCTCTCTCGAAGTCGGACTAATCTTAGACCAAACGAGGCAACGATTGTCAACGGGAAAATGCTGCTACTTGTCGGAATGTCACGGCCATCGTATCGAAGGACGCTCTTAGGCCGAACGGATTTGTGCCTCACCGCTTGCAGAGATTAACCTCGTGGTCTATTCTTGGGCCTTTCCATGGCCTAAATGCAACAACGCCTTCAGGGTTTACCATCCGCCCCATCTAGAAAGACAATCCATCCTCGACTTAGGGATGGAACACCAACAGAGAGGATCGATGAGCATGAGGACGAGCGTGGACGTGGCGGAGTTGATCGAAAAGACTTCCTTGGGCTGGTTTCACGTGACCGTGCTTCTCAACACCTGCATGGTCATGTTTTTTGAGGGCTACGACATGCAGGTAACGTCGTATGCGGCTCCTGCGATCATCAAGTCCTGGCACCTTACCAGCGCGTACTTCGGACCTGTGTTTGGGTTTGGGCTGCTGGGCTACTTACTGGGTGGAACTGCGTTAGGGCATCTGGGGGATCGCTTTGGCCGCAAGAAGGTCATCCTGGGCGGCTCCTTTGCCTTTGGGACGTTGACCCTGGCCGCTTCATTCGCAACCTCGCTCCCGCAGTTACTCGTTCTCAGGTTCCTCGCGGGGATAGGAATCGGCGCATCGATCCCTGCGGCAATCGCATTGACAGTCGATTACGCTCCCGCCCACCTAAGAGCCCGAATCATCAGTCTCCTGTTCCTCGGCTACACCCTGGGCGGCACGCTCGGCGGATTCGTCGCGGCAAGGCTCATTCCCGCGTTCGGCTGGCCTTCTGTATTCCAGGTCGGCGGAATCGCGCCTATCGTCGTCGCCGCCATCGCGGTATTCACGCTCCCCGAATCGGTTCGCTATCTCGCTCTTCGGCAAGACAAGTCGCCCCAAATCCGTGCGATTCTCAGCCGCTTCCAGCGTGGTTCAACGTTCAGCGATACCACCGGCTTCTTCGTCGCGGAGGAAGAACGGCGCGGCATCCCCGTCAGGTATCTCTTCACGGAAGGCCGAGCAGTCATGACTGTCCTGTTGTGGGTGGCCTTCGCCTCAAGCCTTCTCGGTCACTACTTTTTGACTAGTTGGCTACCCACAATCATGGCAGGGGCCGCAGTGCCTTTGACCTACGCAATCATCTCTGCAGCCCTTCTGCAGGGTGGAGGCGGCATCGGGGGCCTCTTTATATGCTGGCTCAGTGACAAGAAAGGCAGCCTGTCCATAGCGCTTGCCTACTGTCTTGCTGCTCCACTTATTCTCTTTGTTCCGCAGGCGCGAGGTTCTTCCTTGCTAATCCTGTGCTTCCTGGTCGGTTTTTTCCTGGTCGGCGGACAGATTGGGCTCAACGCGATCGCTGGCACCATGTACCCCACCGGTATTCGCGCCACGGGGGCCGGATGGGCGCTGGGGGTCGGGAGAATCGGATCGATCACCGGGCCCGTGCTGGGCGGCATCTTGATCTCCATGCACGTTTCGATCCACCTACTCTTCCTCTACACTGCCGCAGCGGTTCTCCTCTGCGCAGTCTCCATCGCTCTGCTGTGGAGGATTCGAACCACCCACAAATCCCAGGTCGCGATACCTGTTGAGGTAAAGTAAGCACGAGCGAGCTACCGGCAGCGGTCTTCCAGCTTCTCCTTGTCCCGATATTTGACGTGACAGTTTCCGCACGCCGCCGTTAAAGCATCGGACGCATCCAGCATCTTGTCCTGGTTCTTCGCAACCGCAGCCTTGTATGACATCATGCCCGCATCTCGCAGGCCCTGTACCAGCTTTGGCCAGTCCTGATTGCTCGTTGGCACCTGCCTCCCGTTTGAACACGAGCGGCCGGGAACGGCGATCAAGTTTGCCTCTTCGACGATCGCCAGAGAAGCGTTCTGCACCGCCTCCCAGCCTCCATACGGGCCTTCGAAAGGATTGACCGCCGAAGAAGGCCTCTTCCCCGCCGGCATCTCAGCCGGGTCCTTGCCGCCGGAAGCGAACACAACGTTGGAGTTGGTAAACATCACTCCTCGCATCAACTGCACCAGCGTCGCCGGATAGTTTCCCGTCGGAGCGGACGCCATCACCACCTTTCCGCCGCCGTCCGTTTGCGGAGCTTTTTCCTTGGCTCCAACGTATAGCGTGACTGCCATGAGGGTAGAGAAGGTCGCCAAAGTACGAGGTCGTACGCGCATATCAGACACTCCGGATCAATCCATACGTAGGGAAAGCTCGATCAGCCACAATAGGAAATTTCACTGGTCAAAAGAGCTTACTGTTGGGAAACCGCTTCTTGAGAAGGCCGTCCAGCCCTAACGCAACGCCGGCCGAGGAAAGCACAAACATCAATTCCAGGACAATGAAGATTCGATTCAGCCCCAATTGCGGACCGCCGTTGGCCACAGCGATCGCAAGCAGAATATTCAGATTGTGAAATGCCGCAAAGCTGGCCGAAAGGCGGACCAGGCACCCGGCCAGCAGCGAGAGCCCGATCGCCAGCTCCCCGAACGCCACCAGGTGAGCGACGAAGGGCGCATGCGGAAGGACAACTCCAGTGATAAACGCGCGGTGAAATGCGAGCGGGTCTTTGCCAACCGACTTCACCAGTTCCGCAGAAAGGATCTTGCCCTGCAAGAAGGGGCCAGTAACCTTCGGCCACGCGACGGAGACGAAATGGTAACCCACGGCAATACGAAGGATCGCCATATAGCCAAGGTACGTGGGCCGGGTGAAATTGCTTTTTAGAGACATTTTCTCCTCTTTCACAACAAGCG
>JALYIG010000420.1 GCA_030775885.1 Acidobacteriota bacterium
ATGCCGAGGTGCTTGAGGTCAAGGTCGAGCCAGCCGGCTTGCTCGTTGAGCGGGTCCAGGTTCACGACGGTGAGGATGACGTTCGCTGAGCCGGCGTCGACGCCTTGCGCAGTTTTGGAATAGGCGATGATCTGCGGGTTGTCGACATGATGGAAGCAGAGCGAGAGATCGCTCTGCAGCGCGGGATTGGTGCGGCGGATCTGGTTGAGTTTGGTGACCAAGGGTGCGATGGAGTTGGATGAGGAGCGATCCCACTGGCGTAGCTGATATTTCTCGCTGTCCATGTACTCTTCGGACTCGGTCTTGCCGGGGCCCGGCTTGGCGGGGATGTTTTCGCCGAGCTCGTAGGCGGGGCCATAGATGCCGTAGCTGGCGGCGAGCGTGGTGGCGAGAATGATTCGCTGCATGAATGCGGGGCGGCCGCCAGTCTGGAGAGACGCGTGGAGGATGTCCGGCGTGTTGGGCCAGACGTTTGGGGTGAAGAAGTCGGAAACAGGCGGCTTGGTGATCTCTTCGAAGTAGGCTTGCAACTCTTGCTTTTCCGTGCGCCAGGTGAAGTAGGTATAGGACTGCGTGTAGCCCGCCTTGGCGAGCGAATACATGATGTGTGGGCGGGTGAAGGCTTCAGCAAGGAAGAGCACGTCGGGCGATTCTGAGTGCAGATCGTTGATACACCACTCCCAGAACGGGAGGGCCTTGGTGTGCGGGTTGTCGACCCGGAAGACCCGGATGCCGCGGGCGATCCAGAACTGGAAGACGGAGCGGAGCTCGTCCCAGAGGGCTTGCCAGTCGGGTGTTTCGAAGTTGAGCGGATAGATGTCCTGATATTTCTTCGGCGGATTTTCCGCGTACTGGATGGTGCCGTCGGGGCGATGGATGAACCACTCAGGGTGCTCTTTAACCCATGGATGGTCGGGCGAGCACTGGAAGGCGATGTCCAGCGCGATCTCCATACCGTTGTCGCGGGCAGCGGAGACGAGGTGGTCGAAATCGGCGAAAGTGCCCAGTTTGGGATGAATGGCTTTGTGCCCGCCCTCGGGTGAACCGATGGCCCAGGGACTGCCTTCATCTACTTCAGGATTGGTGGAGGCGGTGTTGTTGGGGCCTTTGCGGAAGGCGCGGCCGATGGGGTGAATAGGCGGGATGTAGAGGATGTCGAAGCCCATGGCGGCGATTTCGGGCATCAGGAGTTCGACATCGGCGAAGGTGCCGTGGCGGGAAGGATCGGGAGAGGTGGAGCGGGGAAAGAGTTCATACCAGCTGGAGAAGCGGGCACGCTCACGGTCGACCCACAAGGTGAGTTCCTTAGAGGACGAGGCAAAGGTGAGATCGGGGTAGCGGGCGGCGAGTTCTTCGATCTCGGGTGTGAGTGGGTAGTCATAGAAGGCGAGTTTCTTTTCGGCGAGCATGCGCAGAGAGCCGGCGATGGCTTTGAGTTGGCTCGCATCGGAGCCCTTGGCGCGAGCGGCGGCCTGATCGAGCAGCAAGGCGCCGATGGCGAAGGCGACAGGGATGTCCTGGGGAGGCATGTTACGTTTGGCGAGGTCCGGGCTGGCGAGGTCCGGCTGGGCGGCGAGGCGCTTGCGGAGGTCGTGGCACCAGGTGTCGAAGTGATCGACCCAGGCTTGGATTGTGTAGATCCACTTGCCGAGGCGGTCGACCGCGAAGTTGGAGTTCCACATGTCGTTGTTGAGCTCGCGCATGGGCGCGGTCTGCCAGTCGCGATCCCCTTCGTGCCGGAAGAGCAGGCTGGCGGAGACGTGATCGTGGCCGTCGGAGAAGACGGCGGCGGAGACCTTGACGGTGTCGCCGACGATGCGGCGGACAGGGTAGCGGCCGCAGTCGACCTGTGGCTGAATTTCTTCGATGATGACGCGTTTACGGCCTTCGGCAGGTTTCATGTGTTCCGTTCATCCAAAAATATGCTGCACGGTCTGACTCTCACAGTATGACGGCCGAAAGGTTGAGGCCGCCTCTGCATCTTACCGAAGAGTCCTGTGGTTTGGTTTGATGCGGAGGGCGCGGTGGTCCATGGAACAGATACGAGGATGCCGCGCGCTTGATGGATCGCGGAGGTGGCAAAACGGTGAAGGGTGCAACCAACTTGCAGATAAAACGATCTTAGAGACATAGACGTTGCCGACAATGAGAATCGGCAGCCAACCCGAAACCCCTAAATTTTGATTATTTGAGATTCCGATTGGCGAGGATATGCCACGAATTCCGTCTTCAACCTATCGCCTGCAACTACACAAAGGCTTCACGTTCGATGATGCTGCGAGCATTGCGGACTATTTCCACCAGCTTGGCATTTCGCATATTTACTGCTCGCCGTATCTGCAGGCCGAGCTGGGGAGTATGCATGGCTATGACGTGGTGGACCACCAGAGGGTGAACGCCGAGCTAGGCGGTGCGGAGGCGCACGAGCGGTTTTGCAAGCGGTTGGGCGAGACGGGGCTGGGCCAGGTGCTGGACATTGTGCCCAATCACATGTCACTGGGCAAGGAGAACCGCTTCTGGTGCGATGTGCTGGAGAATGGCGCCTCGAGCCGGTATGCATCCTTTTTCGACATTGACTGGCAGCCGTATGAAGAGCGGCTGCGGAACAAAGTGCTGGTGCCTATCCTGGCCGATCAATATGGGAAGGTATTGAGGGAGGGCGGCATCCGCGTCGTGCGCCACGGTAATAGCTTCCAAGTGGAGTGCTCGGAGCAGAAGCTGCCCGTGGCGCCGCAATCGCTGCCGGTGATTTTGACGCGGGCGGCTGAGATTGCGAAATCAAACACGCTCAATTTCCTGGCAGCATCGTTTGCGCGGCTGCCGGCGCCGGAGTACGCGGACCGGCAGACGATACTGGTGCGCGAGCGGGACAATATTGTGCTGAAGGGGTTGCTGGCGCGGCTGAGCCTGGAGGAGTCCGCGATCGGCGACGCGCTGGACCAGGCGGTGGCGTGGCTGAACGAGAATGCGGACGGGCTGGATGAATTTTTGAATCAGCAGAACTACCGGCTGGCGTACTGGAAGACGGCAGACCAGCAACTTGGATACCGTCGCTTCTTCGACGTGAACACGCTGATTGGGCTGCGGGTTGAGCGGGAACACGTGTTCGACGAGACCCATGCGCTGATTCTGGACTGGCTGCGTCGCGGAGTCTTGGATGGCGTGCGAATCGATCATCCGGATGGGCTGCGCGATCCGGCGCAATATTTGCGGCGGCTGCGGGACCACGCACCGGAGGCGTGGATCGTGGCCGAAAAGATCTTGGAACCGGGCGAATTTTTGCGCAAGGACTGGCCGATCGAGGGCACCAGCGGATATGACTTCCTGAACGTCGCGCTGGGAGTGCTGGTGTGGCCTGAGGGAATGAAGAAGCTGAACGATATCTACGAGGAATTCACGGCTGAGCCGACCGATTTCCACCTGATTGCGCACGAGAAAAAGATCAACGTGACGCAGGAGGCATTGGGCAGCGATGTCAATCGTCTGACCACGCTGCTGGTGGATATCTGCGAGGCGAATCGCGATCAACGCGATTACACGCGGGCCGAGATGCGGCGGGCGATCCGTGAAATTGCGGCTTGCTTTGGGGTTTATCGCAGCTATGCGCAGGCTCTGCGCGGAGAGGTTACGGATGAGGACCTCAAGTACATTGGGCGGGCAATTGAATGTGCGAAACAGAATCGGCCGGACATTGGCGCGGGCCTGTTCGACTTTATCCGGGACGTGCTGACGCTGAAGGCCAAGGGTATACAGGAGACGGAGTTCTTGATGCGCTTTCAGCAGTTCACTCCACCGGTGATGGCGAAGGGTGTGGAGGACACCGCCTTCTACTGCTACAACCGGCTGGTGGCGATGGGGGAGGTGGGGGGCGATCCGGGATCGAATGGGATCAGCGTAAAGGAGTTGCACGCTTATAACGTGAAGATGCAGGCTACCCATCCGCACACGATGACTACACTGTCGACGCACGATACGAAGCGCAGCGACGACGTGCGGGCACGGCTGGCTGTGCTCTCGGAGATGGCGGAGGAGTTTGGCGATGCCCTGAACCGTTGGTCGCGCGTGAACAATGATTTGCGCGCGGACCACAAGCTGGGAGCTTATCCGGACCGCAACACGGAGTACTTGCTGTACCAGACAATGATCGGCGCGTGGCCGATTACGGTGGAGCGGTTGCAGGAGTACATGCTGAAGGCGACTCGCGAGGCCAAGCAGAAGACGACATGGACAGCCAACAACGCCGATTTCGAGGATGCGCTTCGCCGGTTTATCGACGCCGTGATGCAGCACGAGTCATTTGTAACCGATCTTGAGCGCTTTGTGGACGGGGTGAAGCTTGCAGGGAGAGTGAACTCGCTGGCACAGACGCTGATGAAGCATACGGCCCCGGGTGTGCCGGATTTGTACCAGGGCGCAGAGGTGTGGGATTTAAGCCTAGTTGATCCGGATAACCGGCGGCCAGTGGATTACCGGGTACGCGCGAAGCTGCTGCACGAGATTAAGCGTATGCCCGCCGTAGAGGCGGCGGCGGAGGCGATGCGGCGTGCCGACGAGGGACTGCCGAAGTTGTGGACGATTCACCGGGCGCTTTGCTTGCGGCGAGAGAGGCCGCAAAGCTTTGGCGCGGAGGCGGAC
>JALYIG010000421.1 GCA_030775885.1 Acidobacteriota bacterium
GCACAGGGTTACTGGCTAGTGGAACCGTGTCGATATTCGACAAGGTTGCGACTAATGCCGGCGAATACCCCGCGGCGCCGGGCGCGTGCTGATACTCCCCGCGCGCATACAGACTGAAGCGTCCAAACTCAACGCTTCCGGCTTGGCCCGCAAGCGCGTTGAAGCCTGGTTGGTGCGGCCGCCCGTAATCGTTGGCAATCGTCTGCCCGAGGTGAAAGCTGTCCGACAACGTCAACCCGGTAATGCCTTCTAGACTGGTGTAGACAGCTTCGCACGCGTAAGAAAGCCGTGTTGGATCGTCATCTTCGATCCCAAACTCGCGCTTCAGAGCAGCCAGAATCTCCACCGTCTGATCGTTGCCTCCCATACCATCGACCTGCAACGGATCGCCGATCATCCGCTGGATGCTTCGCCTCGTCCAAGGACGAATCCCCAGAAATGCAGTGTCCAGATACCCGAGTCCGCGCAGCCGATCCATCGCCGGATACACCCAACTGTCCATCGGCACATAAACATCCGCCGGAAGATTTGGCCCAGGCCCAGCCTTGCACTTGCCAATCTCCACCGCGCCCATCGCCAGCGGAACCAGCCACACAAACGTCAGCCCTGTCCACAAACCTAGCGCCGCGAACGAACAAGTACACCGCTTCCCAAAGAGTTCCAGCATCATCGAAATGGTCTTTCCTCTCATCTTTTGCGGTGTTCAGTACGTTCAACCTGCCCCACCAGAGGCTAAAGCAGCACGCAATGATCGAATTGGGTCACGTATTAATACCCACACGGAACTTGCGAGAAATCCGAAGACTAGGCCGCCAAGCATAATGTAAAGCCGCTTAGGCGACGACTTGCTATCCGGATACGAAGCGGGATCGAGTAGCTGCAAAACCGGCGCATCGCGCGATTCATCCAGGCGAGCCGCTTCGTATTGCCTGGAGAGCATATCGAACATCGCCTCGTGATACTTCACTTCGCGCTCTTTACGGACATATTCCAATTGCAACTCGGGGACCTTGGATGTCGGAATGGCCATGGATGACTGTTTGCCAGTGCCGTTTTGCAAGCGCGCAAGCTGGCCTTGCAAATCGCCAATCTCGCTGCGCAGACGAACTACATCCGGGTTTTGCTCGGTCGAGGATTCACGCAAGGCAGCGAGTTGGACTTGACGCAGCGCGATCTGGCCTTGCGTCTGGGCAATCGTTTCGATCTGTACCGCCGTCTGACCTGACGGAGCAATCAAACCGGACTTTTCTTCCGTCCGCTTCAATTCGACCTCGGCGTCTTCCAGATCATCCTTTTCCTTGGCCAGTTGCTGGCCGAAAAACAGCCGCCGCTGCGAGGACTGGCTAAGCGCCAACCGTCCATTCGTCTCGCGCAACGCATCCATGTAGGCGCGTGCCAAATTCTGTGCGAGCCCTGCATCCCTCTCAGTGACACCTAGTGTGACAATGCCGGTCTTTGTGTCCACCGCGATATCCGTGTCGGCGGAGAGCACCTTCTCAGCCTGGCTTTCCTTCTTTACTTTGTACACACGCATCAAATCGAATCGCTTGATCAGTTCATCGGCGATGGACCGGCTCCTGAGAACGCCAGCATATAATTCGCCCGGATTCTTAACCGCGCCAAGAATATCCCCCGCGCCCCCTAAGGAGGAGATCTGTCCCGCAAGCGCAGTCGCCATCGAAGAACTGCTGTTGAGAGCTGGCGGAACGAAAGATGCAGTCGAGGTATAGCGAGCAGGAAGAACAAACGCAATCGTTGTAGCCAGCACAAAGCAAAAGAGCGCTGCCGTCAGGATCATCTTCCTTCCCCGGCGCAGCTTGCGAAACAATTCGACCAGATCAACCGAATCGTCTTCCTCTCGCAACTCTGTCGGCGTAAAAGCCACCGACTCCGCCGCCACCTGATCCATCTCTTCCTGGGCCATCCCGTCTCTAACCTCTTCTTCGCAACACAATATCCGGCACGCAAGAAGTCGCTCAACAGCATCTGGCAGAGCCACTCACCTGGCAGCGCAATCCCGCGAATCCTTCATTCCTTTCATTCTACGCAGAACCGTCCACACCTCGCGAACGTTCAACACCCTTTTCCCTCGGATCGCGCCCACTCTTCTCCATTTGCCGTTCGAGTAACTGAAAGGGTCTCGCTCAGTCATGCAGCAGGCGACGCGTCAATCAGAAAAGTTCCAGAACTTGGACGGAAGAAACGATCTCATCTGCATCTGGAATATGGGCCGCGTCTTGGCGCTGAACGCATTCGCGAACACTCCCGAAACCGCGTACGATATTACCGTTGCAATTGCCGCGCCCATCGCGGAATATCGGGGAATCAGATAAATATTCAACAAAATGTTGATCACCGCCCCTGCAACGGTCCGGTAAAGCGACAGCGTTAGGAGATTTTTCGACAGGTCCCATGGAGACTGCGCAACTCCAAGAAACACAAACACTGAGGCCCATACGTGTACCGCAAGTACTGGCGCTGCGCCGCTGTAGCTGCTCTTATACAGAATCTCAATGATCGCGTGGGAACACAGCGCCATGATCGTTCCCACAACGCACGCAGTCAAAGTCATCAGTGAGAATAGTTTTCGCATTCGGCTGTGAAACAGCGCAGGATTATCCTTCGCCCGCATGATCGCAGGCGATACCGAAGACACAATAGCCGTCGGAATGAAATACCACACCTCCGACACCCGGGTTGCAGCAGAGTAGAGCCCAACAGAAAAATTGCCCTGCATCACCTTCAACATCACCGTATCAATCCGCATGTAGATCATGATGGCGAGTCCGGAAAAGAGCAGCGGCCAGCTTTGCTTCAGCAACAGCGTTGCTCTCTCTTTGCGGACCTGCCAGCCCAGCATCCTTCCACCCGAGAGATGGTACCCAATCACCAACCCGACAGCGCCAAGCGCGATCTCGCCTGCGCTCGCTGCGGCAAAACTCCACACAGGGGCCTTCCGGACAATCAACCAGACTCGAACTCCCGCAAAGATCAGGAAAGCCAGGTTCTTCGCCCATACCGTGATCTTTGATCGCACCTGCGATTGAAAGTAGGAATCGATCGTGTCGAACGCCTGGAAAACCAGCGTTAGCGACAAAATCGACACCAACACCAGCGCTTGCCTGTCATGCGGCTCGATCAGCTTAAGGGTCCCAATGCACAACCCAACAGCAGCCAGACCGCCAACCATCCTAAGTGCCAGCGTCGTGCCCAGTATTTCGTGGGTGTCGGCTCCGCCTTTCAAGACCTCACGAACCACGATGCCTTCAAGACCAAGCGTGGTTATGGTGGCGAACAGGGCAACAAACGCGAGCGCGAAGCTCAGGCTCCCGAATCCAGCCGGGCCAAGATACCGCGCAACCCATACCCCCACAAACAGCCCCATCCCCATGCGCACCACACGGTCAACCATCAACCAGCCCATGTTGCCCATCACCCGGCGAAGGCCGGGGCTTACCCGGTCCTGCGCTTCGCGAACCCGCGCAATCAGTGTTGCCTTAGTCAAAGTTCTGCCCTTCGTATTGACCTGAGACTCGACGAAGAGCGACCAGACACATCGCTATACGCAAATGGGTCGTCTCTATGGCCGCCAACGCATCCCTCCATCGCCAAAGGTGCTGCGGTTCTGCGGCGGCGTTTATCGCAATCCGTATACTATAACAAGCCCAATAACCACACCGGCCCGGATGGATTCGCGCGTATGGATGCAACGACATTTGAAACACCTGTGGCTCTGTTTGTCTTCAATAGGCCAACTACCACCCGCAGGGTATTTGACGCAATCGCCAAAGTACGGCCGGCAAGATTGCTGCTTGTAGCGGACGGACCGAGAATTGACAGAACTGGTGAGGCCGAACTTTGCAGACAGACACGTGAAATCTTGACCCGCGTCGACTGGCCGTGTGATGTGTCTGCCAACTTCGCGGAAACGAACCTGGGCTGCCAGGAGCGCATGATAAGCGGTTTAGACTGGGTCTTCTCTATCGTTGAGGACGCCATCATCTTGGAAGATGATTGTCTCCCGGATCCGTCCTTCTTCCCTTTCTGCCGTGAACTCCTTGAAAGGTATCGTGGAGATGACCGAGTCACCTATATTTCCGGTGACAATCTTGTCGCGGGATATCTTGACATAAACGCAAGCTACTATTTTTCACGGATCGGCGGAATTTGGGGATGGGCGACCTGGCGATCGGAATGGAAGCGGTATGATCGGCATCTTAGCGACTGGCCGAAGCTCCGGAGCGAAGGGATGTTGGCGGATATTTTCGATGAGCCACAGGCCGTGGCGCATTGGACGCGCATCTTCGACTCGATGCACGAAAACTCGGGACCGAACACCTGGGATTATCAATGGCTATTTACAGGATTAAAAAACAACTCGCTGACAGCGGTTCCCAAGGTTAACTTAGTCACCAATATTGGTTTCGGGCCGGCGGCTACTCACACCACGGAAGTGGATTCTCGACTCATACTGCAATCGACGCCAATTGCATTTCCGCTTGTCCACCCGTCCAGCTTTGTTCCATCGCGCACTCTGGATCGTCATCGTGTCCGCGGTATAGTCTCCGCGCCGATTTCTCATCGCGTCTTGCAAAAAATCCGTCGCAGTGCTCGAAGTTTCTTTCGTGGATCGCACGCCGGGGTAGTTTGACACGAAGCATCCTGGCATACTTCAGATGGGAACGTTAGCTTGTCATCGTTCGGAAATCGCCGTCGATCAAGCTTGGGCGTGTGTAAATGCGATTCACAATGCCCGCCACCCTAAACCTTGTTGCCAATCCAAAAAGGACCTTGCTCTGCGGCTCCTTGGTGAACAAATGGTAAGGCCCATGCGATAAGAGCCTCCTCCCAAAGCGGTCAGCAATGATTTGGAGGGCTTTTGGGGTATAGAGGGCAATGTGCTGGCCAGTCGTCGGCACGAAATACCACCAGTCCATCAACGAGGGTACTGGTTCCGGGACGACACAGGTCGACACCAACACATTGTCAGAAAGCTCCATCAACTGGGACAGGTCCGAGATCGGATCAGTCAAGTGTTCCAGCACTTCGAATGCCGTGAGAAAGTCAACCTTCGAACCTTCCTCATATTCAAATCCGCGAGCATAATCGTTTGTGGCATATCGATCATACCAGCGGAAATCAAAACCCCTGTCCCTCATCAGACGGACAAGAACACCGTGGCCAGCACCATAGTCGACAGCCTTGGTTAGCTTTGGAAATAGGAGGTTGATGACGGCCGAAGTCAGTTCGCAATTTACGAGATTCCGCCGCATAATACCAACGTCCTGTTGAGCAATCGCGGTAGAGTATGCTTCTTCGAGCCAATAGGGTTGTTCAGTCTGAATGAAACCACACACTTGGCAACGAAAATACTCGACCCTAAACTTCCTGATCACTTCAGTCTCGCCGAAGGGGTTCGACGGACTGTCACATACCTTGCAGGTGACCGGAATACGACATGTGCCTTGGGCTGCGTGGATCACTAGCGTGCCTCTTCCTTAGAAAAGTTCGCATCGGAGAAGTTGGTTGACTCCTCACAGGAACAATCAACCTGGGCGGCAATCTGCCACACTCTATCGAACATGCCGATTCTCCTATCTTGTCGGCGCGCGCCCCACCCGCGACGATCAGTAAACGCGCGCCCTGCACCTGTACAACGCATTGAAAAAAAACCTTCAGTGTGTTCAGGCCAATTGAAAATGGTTATGCCATCGGTGCTTTGCACTCTCAAGCGTCCAAGTCATCTGTGTAAAAGCGAAGGTTTTAGCTTAACTCATTGTACGCAGATGGGCGTTTTTTAAGTGGCACGTCGGGTCGCTGCCCCACTCGTTGTGGAGAAGACCGGATTCTATGTCTCTGCACGGGGTGCCAACCGAAGTTGCCGATGCATAACGGCCCTCGAATGGCGGAGCGATTTGCCCGGCCCGATTGTTTCTGGGGGCAATAGGGTACGATTGAGGCATGCTCAAACCGATTATTCGGAGTCTCGCTAGGAATCTCGGATACGAGATTCTAGGTCCTCCGCGGGCATATGCGGACCAGATCACCTTGAGGGGACTTCTTCATCGGGAGAACATCAACCTGATCCTTGATGTTGGTGCGAATGTTGGTCAGTTCGTCCACGCAGTACACGAAAGTGGATACCAGGAACGTATTATCTCGTTTGAGCCTCAGGCCTCTGAGCACGCCCAGTTACTTGCGTTAGCCGCTCCGGATCCCAACTGGACTATAGCCGACCGCACTGCTCTCGGCGCAGACGCAGGATTTCTTACGATGCACCGGTCCAGTAACAGCCAAAGCAGTTCGATCCTTCCGATGCTCGCCTCTCATTCTGACGCCGAACCTCGAGCAGGCTATATCGACACTGAGCAAGTGCAGGTCAATCGTCTCGACGATGTATGTACCCTCGCGCCTTCCGATCGAGTGCTATTGAAAATTGATGTCCAGGGGTATGAAAAGCCTGTCCTCGATGGGGCCCGGCGCATATTGGAAAGCTGCCGCGCGGTGCTTATAGAGATGTCGCTGATTCCCCTGTACGAAGGTCAGATGCTGGCAAGGCCGCTGTGGGATATGCTCGAAGAAGTGGGGTTCGAGGCTTGGTCTTTTGAGCCGGGTTTTCGCAGTCCGCGATCTGGTCGTTTGTTGCAGTTGGACGGCCTCTTTGTCCGGAGGAATGGATCGATGGAATGATCGGACGACTTATCAGTTGTGGATTGTCGAGGCTGCTAGATGAGAATTGCCTTTGACTACCAGGTATTTGGATTCCAGGAATATGGCGGGGTTTCACGGTACGCATATGAGCTTGCTGCGGAACTCGCAAGTAGCCCGGGAAACAATGTGGCGGTCATCGCACCCCTGTATGTGAATCGTTATTTGGAAACGGCCCCTGAGGGTCTCAATGTGGTGGGCATGTCAGTATCGAGATTGCCAACGAACACTCGAATTTGCAGCGCAGCGAATTCACTTCTTGCGGGGCCGTTGCTCAGATACTTTCGCCCCGACATCGTGCATGAAACATATTTCTCATCCAGGCGGATAGCACCTAGGACCGCTAAGGTGGTCTTAACGGTTTACGACATGATTCACGAGAGATTCAGCGACCATTTCGCGATAGGGAACGCTACGAGCAGACACAAAGCCTTGTCAGTTGCGCGGGCAGACCATGTAATCTGCATATCCGAACAGACC
>JALYIG010000422.1 GCA_030775885.1 Acidobacteriota bacterium
GCTGAGTTCCACAGAATCTCTTACACTTTCGTGCCATTGATCATTCAGATGATTTGTGCAACTTACAGGCAAATGCCGTGATTAGAGACAAAAACTGAGGCCCTACAGGAGGGCCTCCAATTACTCCATCTCGTTTTCATTGCGGTGCGGTTGTTCACGTTATTGTTGCTCAGCAGGTTGCGCTGAAAGGCTCACAAACGATCATCACGTCTCTGATGAAGGCAAGCGCGGCGATTCATCCAGGGCAGCGAACAAACATTGGGGCTGCGGAGCAATCAGGCAGCTTTTTTCGGACGATACGATCGGAGCGCTTGATCGAGCACTTTCTGCAGCGCTTCAGCTTCCTCAGGATCCAAGACCAGGCAGGCCGCCGATCGAAGCTCGGAAAAGGCGTCCGACGATAGTGCGGGTGGCTCAGGCTGCTTCGCTGCGGTGACAGGTGTGCGCGGGGCGTCGGCAAGGTTGGTGGTTTCGGCAAGATCAACCAAGGTGAATGCTAATTCAGCGTCATCGAGCATCATGACCGCTCTGGGCTGCTCGAAACGCGGCTGCTCTAAAAGAATAGGCTTCATATTTCGAAATCCCCCTTTCTGAATAAGATGCAAACCGAAGGAAGACCACAAAAAATAATTACACTGTCGAGATAACTCGCCAGACAGTAAGGAATCTGGTCAGGAACCGCCTCCAGGATGACTTCGCCCGGGTTCGCAGACGGGTCAGAAAGCAATGATGCGGCTATCAAAGTCCTCTTGACCCAGGCTATTGGTTCGGAATGGGATCGGCGCGGTGCGGTAAGGAGTTCAACCTAATTTTATGGGCGGCGGAGTAAACGACTCCCCGTCTTGCATTGGCCCAAAGAGCAAAACAACAGTTTGAGTTAGGGTATTGACGGCTTCGACGCCGTGCCTTAAAGGTCTGTAGTCTCATTGCAATGACGCAGAACCCTCCAACAGCCTTGTGGAACAATCTCAAGAGCTGCTTCTGACCACTCGGAGGGTGAGCGCTGCGTCCACGCTTGCCGGTTAAGCTTAGGGCAGGGAATCGGCCTTGGCTCAATTCGCTGCGACCGGTTGAGTTGGGAGCGTTGGAGATGCATGGGGCGAATCCGAAGGCAAGAAACGTCCGAAGCGATGGCCCTCAGTTGTGTGATAGTCGGTACTGGGTGTTACACCGTCTCGACTTCGTCTGTGTGTCCAACCAGTTGCTTCAGGACTCGGCATTCGCAGTAGACGACTTCATCTCACTAACGTTCGGCACTCACTATAACGGAACGCCGGCCATGAACATCGCGTTGCCACATTGAGCGGAGCAATTCGGATAGCGCCAGAAAGCTCAGACTTCGTACTTAGAGACGGCGCAGAGTGAGCATGGTGATGTCGTCGGACTGGGGCGCTCCGTTGGTGAATGTGGCTACCTGGTGGGTCATGTCGGCGATAAGCTCGCGACAGGTGGTGGCGGGGCTGTGGGTCAGGGAGGCAATGACGCGGTCGTCGGAGAAGTCGTCTTCTGCGATGTTTTGTGCTTCCGAGACGCCGTCGGTGTAGAGGAAGAGGGCATCGCCGGGGTAGAGGTGGGCGACGCTGTCGATATAACCCATGCCGTCGAAGAGGCCAAGCGGAATGCCGCCGACTTCGGAGAGTGGCTCGACCACGCGGCGGTCGGCACGGACGATGTAGGGCGGGTTATGACCAGCGCTGCAGTAACGAAGATCTCCTGTGCGTACATTGAGCAGGCCATAGAAACAGGTGGCGAACATGGCATTGACTCGCTCTCGAACGAGGACCCGGTTGACGTCGAGGAAGCAGGCGGCGGGTGACATGCCTTGGATGGCGGTCGTCTTGACCTGCATGCGGGTGAGTGCCATGTAAAGGGCCGCGGGGATGCCTTTGCCGGAGACGTCGCCGATGACGACGCCGAGGTGATCTTCGTCGACGAGGAAGAAGTCGAAGAAATCTCCGCCGACGGCACGTGCGGAGGTCATCTGCGCATGCAGATCGAACTCGGTGCGCTCGGGGAATGGGGGGAAGATGCGGGGGACGAGGAGGTGCTGGATGGTGCGGGCGGTGTCGAGTTCCTGCTGGAGAGCAGCAAGTTTTTCGCGGTCGCGAACGGCGTCAACCATCTCTGCGGCAAGGAAGGAGTTTTCGATCGCGGCGGCGGTCTGCAAGGCGATGGTGTTAAGCAGCTTCAGGTCCGCAGTGGAGTAGCTGGAGCCGGGGTTGGCATTGGCCAGGCCGATGACGCCGACCGAGCGCTGGCCGGCGCGGAGCGGGGCGCAGATGAGGGCGTTGAGGGAGCGTTCGGCTCCGAGAGCTCGTGCATCGGCGTGACAATCGTTGACAATTTCGGCGATACCGCGCTCGAGGATGGAGCCCACGAAATTAGACGTGGCGGCGACTGGACCCAACCTGTCTGCGGAGGAAGGGCCGAAGGACGCGGAGGTGCGCAGGTTGCCGGCAGTTTCGGTTTGCACCAGGATGCATCCGTGGGTCGCGGGGATGAGGCGTTTGGCCTGGGCGAGCGCGGCTTCGCTGACGGCGTTGAGGTCGAGCAGGGCGGCGAGTTGCTCGGAGAGCTGCTCGATCACGTGGACTTCGCGGTAGAGGTGGAGGACCTCGGCAGCGAGGGCGCGACCTTCATGCTCGCGGGCGGCAAGGTGGCTGAGCAGCAGCGCGAAGGCTGCGGCTGCGGCTGCGGGTCCAATTACAAAGCCGATGGTTTCGTCTTCGAAAGAGACAGGGACGCGGGTATGAGTGGAGAGAGGTTCCTCGGCGATGGTGCCGAAAAGAGGCTTGTCGTTCAGATCGGTGATGCTGAGAGCGCCAGGCGCGAGCGCGGAGCACAGCGCCGCCAGTGCGGGGAAGCTCGCGGAGCGTGGGCCGGCAACGGCTTTGAGGCTAAGCGGAGGCATGGGAGCTCATCAATTGATGACGGTGAGGCCGAGGACAGAGCGGGCTTTGGCAATGAGGGCGTCCGGATCGAACGGCTTCGTCATGTAGAGGTCGGCGCCGACCTCCTGTCCCCGCTGCCTGTCGAACTCCTGGCCTTTCGCGGTGAGCAGGATGATGTGGATGTGACTGAGGCCGAGCTCGTGTTTGACGGCATTGCAAACGTCGAAGCCGTTCAGCTTGGGCATCATGACGTCGAGGAACACGAGGTTCGGTTCTTCCTCGCGGATGGTCGCGAGGGCCTCTTCGCCGTTGCTCGCGGTGAACAGCTCGACGCCTTCGTCTTCGAGGTCTTCGAGGGTCTGCTGGATGAGGGTGCGGAGATGTGGTTCGTCGTCGACTATCAGTATTTTCATAAGATTCACTGGTAAATCAGAAAAAGAACGTTCTCCATGCCTTTTTCAAAGCGCAGGGCGCGGACGGCTTCGTCGCTCGAGAGGATTGAGTTGAGAATGATGATATCGGGTTTCGACAGCACAGCCTGCGAGACGAGTTCGTTGCCGTTGGATTCGACAACCTGGTATCCGCGGGTCTCGAGGGCGTCGGTGAGGGTGCGGATCGTGGAGGCATCCTGGTCGACGACCATAATCTTCTTCTTCGATTTGCCCTGGTCAAGTAAGGTATCGACTTCGTGGAAGAGGGTAACGGTATCGATCGGCTTGGTGAGATAGCGGTCGACGCCAAGGCGGAAGCCGCGCTCCTTATCTTCGACGATAGAGAGGATGATGATGGGGATGTCCATTGTGGACGGATCGTTTTTGAGCACTGCGGCAACGTCGAAGCCATTCATCTCGGGCATCATGACGTCCAGGATGATGAGGCCGGGGATCTCTTCACGGATAAGGGTGAGGGCCTTGCGGCCGTCTTCGGCGAGGCGCACGGAGTAGCCGGCCTCGGTGAGTTCCTGTTGCAGGAGCGAGCGAATGTTGGGGTCGTCATCGACCACGAGGATGGACTTGTCGTGGGGCTGATGGGTTGCGACGCGGTCGCGCAACTGGCGGACGATGGACTCGATATTCTTCGAGTGACGGACGGGCGCAAGGTCGAGCAGGGCCTGCTTTGCGGTAACGGGCAACGTAAAGGAAAAGGTGCTCCCTTCACCGGGCTGGCTTTCGACCCAGATCTGGCCGCCGTGATATTCGACGATCTCCTTGCAAATGGGGAGGCCAAGGCCGGTGCCCTTAGGTTTGTCCGTCAGGGTGTCGCCAACCTGCTTAAATTTCTCGAAGACCTTGGGCTGGTCGGCGGGTGCGATGCCAATTCCAGAGTCTGTAACGCCGACGACGAGAGCGCCGCCTTCGAGCCGAGCCGAGCAGGTGATGGAGCCGGCGTCGGTGAACTTGACGGCGTTCGAGATGAGGTTGATGACAACCTGGATGAGTCGATCTTCGTCGCCGTGCACGGTGGGCAGGTCGGAATCCACGTTGCGGACGAGCCTGAGGCTCTTGGCCTCAAAGAGCGAGGCTGTAGCGGCAACGGCTCGATCGATGACCTCGCCGATAGAAACTTCGCCCATGTTCCAACTGAACTTGCCGGCTTCGATCTTGGCGAGGTCGAGGACGTCATCGATGAGCTTGGTGAGGCGTTCGCCTTCGCTGACGACGACTTTCAGATTTTCCATGACCTGGGCTTTAGTCTGTTGGATCTTGCGGTCGTCTTCAGGAATGAGCGGAAAGAGGCGCTCCTCGAGGCGACGGCGGATGATCTTGGCGAAGCCCAGGACGGATGTGAGCGGGGTGCGGAGCTCGTGCGACACGGTCGAGAGGAAAGAACTCTTGGCAGCGTCCGCCTGCTCGGCGGCAGCGCGGGCGTGACTGGCCTCTTCGTAGAGGTTGGCGTTGTGGAAAGCGACGCCGACGGCTGAGGCGATGGTCGAAAGCAGGCGCTGGTCGGCCTCGGTAAAGCGGCCCTCCTGGTCGGTCGACTGGACGCTGATGACGCCAATCATCTGGCCACCCGATGGGATCGGGACGCCGAGGTAGGATGCAGTCGATACGCCCATCGCCTGAATTCCCATCTTTGAGCGGGTGCCTTCCATATCTTCGTTGATGAGCAGTGGCTGACCAGTACGGATGATCTGCGAGGTAAGCCCGGAGCCAAACGGGCGTGACTCCGCTGTCTCGCCAAAAGTGTAGGGGAACTCGAGCACCATTCGCGCCCGGTCGAGCAGGGAGACATAGGCGATGGGCGCCCGGAAGAGGTCGCGGACCTGATTGCCGACCAGCTGAATGAGGCTTTCGCGATCCAGCTGTGAGGCGAGTGCCTGAGTGATGGAGTTGATGGTAACGAGCTCGGCGGCGCGCTCGCGGACCTCGTGCTCGCGCTGATTGATAACCAGGTAGGCGTTGGCATTGTCGAGTGCGATGGTGGTGTAAGCGGCGAGGTTTTCGAGCAGGCTAAGGTGCTGCTCGGTGTACGCATTCTTCTTGAAACTCTGAATGCTCATCACGCCGAGAACACGGTCCTGCGCTATCAGCGGGAGGTAGATCATCGAAGCAGGAGGCTGTGCCCTGGTGCCGTCCTCCAGCTCACCGCCGCTGTGTACGTAGTTGGCGATGTACTTTGTCGATTCGGCGGCTACGTCGTTGATCAGAATTGGTTGGCGATGGTCGATGCACCAGACCGGGAACTGATTTTTGTCATCCATGCTACGGGTATAGGGGGCATAGCGTTTGCCTCCTTCGATGGCGAGGCTGTACTCGATGAGATGTTTTTCAGGCCGGTAGAGCCCGACTCCGAAGACGCTGGCGTCGACGATCTGGTTGACGCGCTCATAGAGCTTGAAGAGGATCGTGTTCAGGTCGAGCGAGGCGGTGATCTCTTTGCCGATGTCGTTGAGCAGTTCGATGCTGTCTTTTTGCGCGGCAATCTCCGAAGCCTGTGCGGTGATCTCCTGGGTGCGTTCGGCGACGGTGGCCTCGAGGATTCGGGCCTGGGCTTCGAGTTCCTCGGTCTTGCGACGTGCTTTCTTGCGCTCGTGCTGGGTGATCAACTTCCATGCGATGTAGGTGATCAGCAAGAACAACAGGAAGTAGACAAGATAGGCGAGGTCGGAACGATACCAGGGAGGCGTGATCGAGAAGGTGTAGATGCCTTCCGGGCTGACTCGGCCGTCTTCCCCCTGCGAGCGAACGCGGAACCGATACGTCCCGGGGCCGAGCCCGCTGTAGTTTGCTTCGTTCTGTCTGCCCCACGCAGACCACTCTTTGTCAGCGCCTTCGAGGAGGTACTGATAGTTGGTATTCTGCGCAGCGCCGTAGGCAAGAGTAACGAAATGAAAGCTGAGGGCGCGGGTCGACGGTGGCAGGTGAAGGTCAGCCTGGCCGGGAAGCGCGTCACCGCCGAAAAGAATCTTCGGCCCGGAGGTGACTTGGCGGATAAGCGGCGGGGTGAGGGAAAGGACCCGTGGTTTGATCCGGGTGTCGAGTCGGAGGAGCACTTCGCCATAGGCCCATACGAAGTCACCGTCGGCAAAGCTGCCTCCGCCGAGACGGTAATGTGTGAGCGGACGGTAGGTGTCCTCGTCAAGCTTCCACGAGCCGTCGGGCTGCTTGAAAAATCGGCCGACTCGAGTCTGATCGGAATTAGCTGTGGCGCTGAAGACGCTGCCGTCTTCATCCTGGTTTATGTTGGAGCCCGCGTCAGGAGCGTCGATCGGGAGTAGGAAGCGAGTGTCGAGGACGAACTTCTGGCTAGCTCGATCCCAGCGGTATAGTCCCTTGCTGTTACCCCCCGGATTGCCATAGATTGTCCCGTCGATCAGGGTTGGAA